>CALAIY010000085.1 GCA_937922595.1 uncultured Verrucomicrobiales bacterium
AGGGTGTCGAAGACGGTCTGCTGGGGGCCGAGGGTGACGTGAGAAAATGTCACTTCAGCATTGGTAGTGCCTTCGCTTACATCGACGAAGAATTCAGGTGCAGCCGAAGCTGCAGGTATCAGTGTGATCGAAAGCGCGCTGGCAATCACCCGACAGGACAAAGGAATCATGCCCGATGTTATCGGGGATGAAAGCTATGGGTCAATTGAATATTAGGGTTACCGTAATAATTTACCTCTTTTATGGTGCTTTAGAGCTTTGAAGCGAAAAGTTGTTCTAAGACGGCTACGGGAGTGTCCGGTGAGAGCTTTGAGATGGCGGAGATGTTTGCTGCTGCAAGAATTTCCGCTTGATCCCGTCCCTTCCCGAATAGGTGGGGAGTGGTGAGGATTGATTTCAGTATGAAATTGATTGCGGAGCGGGGAATTGCTTTGCCGAGAGCGGGGCAGAGGTCTCGGGCTCCTTTGGATGTTCCACCGAGGTTGAAGGGCTTTGATTGGAGCTCTTGGGATATCGCTCGGAAGAGCACTGCGTAGGATTCGGGCGAAAGGTAGGGAATGGAGTGTTCGGTATGAAGAGCTTTCGCGATTGGGGCAAGCTCGGGCTCTTCGATAGCAAAGAGGTCTTGTCCTTCGGTTTCTTTCGGGTCGGTGTGTATTTCGGGGGCGAAGAGATAGCCTGGCCCTGCGGTAGAGAAGGAGATGCGGGGGTCTTTGGTGGCTTGGACGAATGAGCGGAAGCTCCGGTGGCCGAGCCATCCGGAATCGAGGAGTTGCTCGCCGAATCGGTCGGCGAGAAGCGACGCGGCATTTGCGGCAGGGACTGGCTCGGGCTGCTGGGAGAGATGATCGCCGAGCCAAGTGTAGATTTCGGAGAGTAGCTCGTCGTTTTCAGCGGTGCTGAGGGAGGGGGTCGCTTCGGTCTTGTCTTTCGCAGGGGAGTAGAGGATTTTCCAGTCGTTGCCCTCGCCTTGGATTTCTAGAGGGCCGGCATAGGCTTCGAGCACGGCGCGGGTGAGTGGGAGGAGGCCGCGGAAGCCGAGCCAATTTGAATCGGTGGCGAAATCAGGAAACCGCTTGTAAAGGCTTGGGAGCGCGCGGGCTGCGAGGGTGCCGGTTGCTTGCGCGTCGCGCTCGATTTCGGCTGCCATTTTTAAAAGAAGTCCAGAGGGTCTGGTGGCGGGAAGGGTTCCGTTTGCGCGGCTACGCTGGATGGTGTGTCCGAGAGATTTTTCAAAGGCTGAAATACCGGAGATGGCGCGGAAAGGACTTTTTTTGCAGGGCTCGGAAGTGGTCGCCGATAGGGGGAAGGAAACGATGATAGGCTTTTCTCCGCCATCGGCTGCAATTTCCTCGAGGAGAGGAGTGTAGGTGGAAAGCCATCCGATCACGACGACGGTATCCGCTAGATCTTGGGTGAGTGCATCCACGGAAAGGCGGGCGGGAACTGCGCTGGGGTGAGTGATTTCTACCGTAAATCCTGCGTCGCGGAATGCGCTCAGGTGTTTTTCTGGAGTCCCTTTCGGGACGTAGCAGGTGCCTGAAAGGACGATGTCGGGCTCGATGTCGCAATCATCGAGTAAGCACTTGAGCCATTCTTTTGGAGCGTTTCCAAAATGCTCTGCCGCTGAAGGATCCGCGCGGGCGAGAGCCGCGTGAGTGTTGGTATAATCGATGAAAAACGAAGAGTTTGAGAGAGCCATAGGGTGCGTCTATCTGGCAAGCTACTTGTCTTCTTACTTCGCCTGCAAGAAATTATACAATCTGATATCAGGAAAAATCATTTATCTTCTAGTCGGAGGCTTTGCTGAAGTGCTCGCTGATGACTTTTGTTCTGTGCTCAAAAATATTTTTGAGCATCTTTTTTACGAAGAGTGAGTGCGCAATTTCTCCGAAGATTCCAAATCCGATGTGGTAGTGAACTTCATCTATCATACGAACGCCTTCATCGCAGGCTTCAAATCGATGCTCGTGATGCCAGAGGGCGTAAGGGCCGATGCACTGATTATCAACGAAACGTAATTTATCTTCTACAAGTGTGATCTCTGTGACCCACGTATTCCAAATGCCGGGGAAGATTTGGATTCGGTAATGGATCATTTGTCCGGGAAACATGGTTTCGGAATCGAGATGGACGATTTCGAACTTGAGATCATCTGGGGTGATCTCATCGAGATTTCTCGGGCTGGAGAAAAATTTCCAGGCGGTGTCGAGGTCGGTGGGAAGGATTTGGACGCGTTTTAGGATATGTGCCATCTGGAGGGGGCTACGCATCCACCCGGCTGGCGGGCGCTAGCGGGAGGCAAGAATTCCGTTTGCGATCTGCTGTGCGACGATTTGGCGATACCAGGAGGCGTTACATCGCTTACGCTCGTGAGCATTACTGATGAAGCCACATTCTACGAGGACGGCGGCGCCGCGGGTTTTATTGAGAATCCCCAAGCGCTTGGTGAATTTGATTCCGCGATTCTTCGAGCGGATTTTTCGCATCAATCGTGTCTGGATGCGTGAGGCGATGGTGCGGCCGCGGCTGCTGGCATAGAATGTCTCGATGCCGGTGATCTTGGTATTGCGATGGGCATTGAAGTGAATGCTTACGATCATCGCGTTTCGATATTTATTTGCGATGGCAGCTCGCGATGAAATCGAGATTTGTTTGTCTGAATTACGCGTCATGATGACGCGTACGCCTTTCTTTTGGAGAATTTTGCGTACTCGCCGAGCGACATCGAGGGTGAGGCGTTTCTCGGGGACACCGCCCCATTTTGCACCGTTGTCACGACCTCCGTGTCCTGCATCTAGAACGATGGTAGAATAGCGTGCGGCAAGGGCGTCGGCAGGGATGGCGACTACGAATGTGAAGAGCAGCAAAAAAAGGAGCCATGGGAGCCGACGTGCCATGAGGCTGATTGAACTGGAGAAACGGTCTGCGAGCAAGCTTAATGTTTAATAATCATAAATATTTAGATTTTATGAAAAAACCGCGAATGCGGGCAGGTGATTTGGCGTTGCGGGAATTTTGCGGGTCGCTAGGATGGCGGGCACTGCGGCTCAGCCGAAAACCCCTACACATTCTTAGCTAATATTATGGATGACCACATCCTTCTCGTGACGCCAATGGTTGGAGCCCTTGGGCTCATTGTTGCGTTTTTAATTTATCGCAGTATTTGCGCGCAATCGGGCGGTAGTGGCCGTGTGGCTGAAATCGCTGAGGAAATTCACACGGGGGCGATGGTGTTTATGCGAACTGAGCTTCGTTTGATCGTGGTTTTTGCGGTTGTGATTGGAGCGGCGTTGTTCTTTTCCCCCGCGCACGGGGGGATGTGGTCTGCGTCGTTTTTCTTTGGCTGCATCGCCTCTTCTTTTGCGGGCTACGTGGGAATGTTTACCGCGACGAAGGCAAATGTGCGTACGACGGTTGCGGCGAAAGAATCCGGGGCGGCGAAGGCGCTAGGAATCGCGTTTTTTGGCGGCTCGGTGATGGGGCTTACCGTGGCATCGGTGGGGCTTATTGGATTGGGCGTGCTTTTTTACTTTTTTGGAAATAGCCCGCATGATGTGCATGTGCTTGAGGGATTTGCGATGGGAGCGTCGCTCGTCGCGCTATTCTACCGTGTCGGTGGTGGTATTTTCACCAAAGCCGCCGATGTGGGAGCCGACCTTGTGGGGAAGGTAGAGGCCGGTATTCCAGAAGACGATCCACGCAATCCAGGTGTGATCGCGGATAATGTGGGAGACAACGTGGGCGATGTCGCGGGAATGGGATCGGATATTTTCGAATCCTACTGCGGTGCGCAGATCGCTACGATTGCGATCGCTGCCACGATGGCCGGGAGTATCGGTGCTGCGGGAGGATTTGAGGCTGCTGCGCGCGCGCTGATGTATTTCCCGCTCGCGCTTACTACTGCTGGGCTAATTTGTTCGTTGCTCGGAATTCTTCTCGTGCGCATGCTTTCGCATCGTGAGCCTGCGGGTGCTCTGCGCACGGGAACGATTGGGGCGGCGCTTCTTTTCATCGCGGTGGCATTCGGCGTGGCGCAGTTTATTGGCGTCCCAGTAATCCTCGCGATGTGCGTTCTCTGTGGAGCGGTTGGCGGAATCGTGATTGGACTCGTTACAGAGTATTACACGGCTGGAAAACCAGTCCGTGATATTGCCGCCTCTGGCGAAACAGGGGTCGCCACCGTCATGATTACTGGTCTTTCGGTAGGCTTGCGCTCCGTCGCTATTCCGATGCTCACTATCGCTGGTGTCATTTTTTCCGCTTATTTCTTCGCTGATAAGGCGGGAGTCGCAGGGCTCTACGGCGTCGGCCTTGCGGCTGTTGGTATGCTGGGAACTGTAGGGATCACCATGGCGATTGATGCCTACGGCCCCGTTGCTGACAATGCTGGTGGCATTGCTGAAATGGCAGGAATGGGACCGGAGACTCGCAAAATTACAGATGGGCTCGATGCCGTGGGCAACACCACCGCCGCCATCGGAAAAGGCTTTGCCATCGGTGCCGCCGGGCTCGCTGCCCTGGCTCTCATCACAGCCTTCATCAATAAATCGGGCATCCAGCTCGATCTCACCCAGGACGCTATCCTTCGTGATTTCTTCGTTGGTCTTTTCATTGGAGGCGTCATTCCATTTTTTAATGGAGCCATCACCATGGATGCTGTGGGTAAAGCCGCCTTCGAGATGATCTCGGAAATTCGTAGGCAATTCCGCGAGATTCCCGGCTTACTCGAAGGCACTGGTAAGCCGGACACGGCGAAGTGTATCGATATTGCCACTGCGGCAGCCACCAAGCGTATGATTCTCCCTGCGCTGCTTGCCGTAGGGTCTCCTGTCATCGTGGGCTTCTGCTTCGGCGCTGTGACCCTCGCCGGAATGCTTTGCGGTGCGCTTCTTGGCTGTCTCCTCTTAGCGCTCATGATGTCTAATGCTGGTGGTGCCTGGGACAATGCAAAAAAATATGTGGAAGAAGGCCATCACGGCGGCAAAGGCTCCGAGCCCCATCGCGGCTGTGTCGTAGGCGACACTGTAGGTGATCCCTTTAAAGACACCTCCGGCCCTTCGATGAATATCCTGATCAACGTCATGTCCATCGTCGCGCTCGTTATTGCTGAACTTATCTGATCGGAGATGCGGGAATTGTGCAGATAAGAAATTTTTTGGAAACCGCTTGATCCTCATTCACGCGTTAGCCATGATCTCCATCTGTGCTGCATTTTATTATTGGCAGTAAAAGTCTTTCATTGTCCTTCTGTCATGCCCCGTATTCAACGAGCCCGTGCTTTCAAGCAGCCCGGGCGTCTCTATTGGCTCGTCTTCTTGAGCTTTCTCTCTTGGTGCGCCCTGGGCTTCGCCCTTTGGGCACTTGCCCAAATGCTCATCACAAGTGACCGCAGCTTCGGCTTTTATATGCTTTGCGGCGTTGGAGGCTATATATTCCTTCGTGTTTGGGGCTATGTTCAGGCGCTCAATCTCAAATGCCCGCTCTGTCATGGGATGGTGATGCACCAGGCCAAGTGCCACAAGCACCGCGACGCGCGTCGTCTTGGGCCACTTAATTACCGTACCACGATCGCGATCGATATCCTCACCACAGGAAAATTCATCTGTATGTATTGCGGCACCCCCTTTCGCATGAAGAAGTAAGGCAATCTCGCCGATCTCTTTGAAGCCCGCACCCACCTACCATCTCGCCTACGTCTTCGAGCGTTTTCCCACGTTCACCCAGACGTTTTGTGCCCGCGAAGTCGCCGAGCTCAAGCGCACCGGCGTCCGCGTCCAGCTTTTCTCCATTCGGGACACCTCAGCAGAGCCCGACTCGCCCTGCCATGAAGAGCTTCGCTCGGAAACCACCGTCCTCCCGCCCGAGAAGCAACTCGTCGCCGATGTCAAGCGCCTCAAGGACGACCGGGAGTTTCCCCAATCCGTCGTCCTCGCCTTGCGCAACTGGGGAGATAAGCCCGACAAAATGCGCGTTTACGAAGCTGCCTGGATTGGCCTCAAAATGCGCGCCGCTGGCGTCACCCATGCCCACACACATTTCGCGGGCATCGGAGCCCGCACTTGCTGGTGGATCGCCCATTTCTACGGCATCACCTTTAGCTTCACCGGGCACGCCAACGACCTCTTCTGCCCGCAGGATCCCAGCCCCGTCACCCAGGCAGATCTCATGCGAGACGCGGCGGCGATCATCACTGTAAGCGACTTCACCGCTCGCTGGATCACTGAAAACCACCCCATCAGCAAGCCCAAGCTCACCCGCATCTACAACGGCCTCCATCTCGCACCCTTCCGAGAAATTCGGAAAAAACGCCACCCTTCCCATCCGCCCCTCATTCTCAGCGTAGGCCGCCTCATCGAAAAGAAAGGCTATTTCACCCTCATCGACGCCTGCGCCCAGCTCCGTGATCAGGGCACCGCCTTCCAATGTAAAATCGTAGGTGAAGGTCCCGATGAAAAAGACCTCGCTGATCAGATCGCTCGCCTCGGCCTCGGTGATCACGTTCATCTCGTCGGCCCCAAGTGCTTCCCCGAGATTCTAGCCCTTCTGCAAGAGACCTCCCTTTTCGCCCTCGGCTGTGCCACCGAGCAGGATGGTGGGATGGACAATCTCCCCACCGTAATCATGGAAGCCATGGCCGCCGGCATCCCTTGTATCTCCACCCGCTTAGCCGGTGTCCCCGAAATGATCATCGAAATGCGCACCGGCGATCTGGTAGAGGAGCGCGATCCTGCTGCATTTGCCGCAGCGATTAATCGCTTTCTCGGTGATTCCAAGCTCCTTGGCGAATGTGGCACCAGCGGCGCCGCGCGAGCAGAAGAACTCTTCGACCTAGAAAAAAACGTTCCTGCGCTCCTCGCCGCCCTCGTCACCCGTGGCCAAATTTCGAAAGATCCCGCTTTAGAGCCCCATCACCCTCAGCTCAAAGACGCGCACCGAGCACAGCGCTGGCACCTCTTAAAACGCCGGATCTTCAAAAAACGCGGATGAAAGCAAGCTTACTTCTGAAGCATTTCCTCAGGAATGAGAAAATAATTGACGGAAACTCTTGCTAAATTACTTCGAATTTCTTAATAATTAAGGTATCGGAACAGCCCCGATTCTCGATTATGAACGATTCCCCCCCCCACACAGGGAAAACCGTAGTGCTTGGCACCGGAAAACTCCCTCACGCTCAGGAAATTAACCGGCAGGCTCTCAGCTCCAAGGCAAGTCCTCGGCGTTTTATCCTCGGCGGGGCGCTCGTGGCCATCGGGGGGCTCGCGCTACTCATCACTACCGATAGCTTCCTTGATCTTAAGGAAAATAATCGAAGCCTTGGCACTCAAGTCGCCAGTCTCAGCGACGCCCGCACCGAGCTCGAGGGTCAGGTCACCTTCCTCGCGGATATCCGCAGTCGGCTTGCCGCTAAGCTCAGCGAGACTGAGACCGAGCGCGATGCACTTACCGAGCTCGCTACCAAGCTCGAAGAAGTCAATACCCTCATCAAACGCGATCGAGACATCGTCCGCGATAAGCTCACCAGCTCAAAAATCGCCAACACCGAGCTTGGGAAAAAGCTCGACCTCCGCGAATCTCGCATCGGCGAACTTGAATCCATCCGTGACCGCCTCACCACGGTAAACCTCGACCTCAAAGTCGAGCTCGAAAGCGCCATCGCCCGCGCCAATTCCCTTGAGCGGGAAAACACCGGCCTCCAGGAAGAAATCGCCGTCCTCACTCGCAGTGAAAGCGGACTCTTCGATCAAGTCGCCGCCCTCGAAGCGAAGCTCACCGAAGGCCAGGAAGAAAACGGCACCTACGCCAAGCAAGTCGATGCCCTCCTCGCCGCCGTAGCCGAGAAAGACGCCGAGTTAGCGCGTCTTCAATCTGAAATCACCAAGGTTGAAGAGGAGGATGGCCTAGTCCCCACCTCGCCCACCGCCCAGCTTGGGAATCCCATCCCAAGCATAGACGTAGCGCCCTAGAGATCCAAGGGGATCGCCAGCCCCTTTTTAAGTCACCACACAAAAAAGGGGCACCTCGAAAGGTGCCCCCGGAAAGGAATTGTGATACTAGCGGCGAGCCTTCTTTTTCGCAGCAATCAGCGCTGCGAGCCCTGTTCCGAAGAGCAGGAGTGATCCGCCAGTATCGGGGACGCTGACAGGAGCAGGAGTTTTGATCACCCCGAAGTGAGGGCAGTCGCCGGTGGCGTCGTTCCACATGCCGTCGAAGCCATTTTTGAGTTCGCCGTAGTTCTCAGCGCCGAAGCCGAGCCCGTTGTTCGGATCTCCCGGCTGGAAATTGCTGTAATCGAAAGAGGATCCGTCGCTCCAAACAAATTCGCCTTCAACCGCGACATCGTTGAAGCCGATCCAGAGATCCTGGCCGCCGAATGTCTCCCAGATGAAATTGTGCTCTTCCTCGGAGTGGATGGATGCAAGATGCCCGCCTTGAGCCTGCGCTTCTGCTTCGGCCATTTCCCAGGAGACCTCTGCCATGGTGAGAGTGTAATCGAAGCCACCGAAAAGAATGGCGTGTGAGCTAGTGGCACTGAGGAGTCCGATCGTGGCTACTGAAGTCAAAAAATTCATGGGAAAAATAGGAAGGGATTGGGGGGGGTGAAACGATGCCAGGCAAGGTCTCAAGAGCATTGTGAGCATCACGCGTGCCATCTTGTGTATATAAGTTTTAATTAGCTTATTGTGAGGTGGTTGTGCGGTTTCTAAGGGCATGTTAAAGATCGCCGCGCTACGTGATTGTGTTAGGAAACCTGACACCTCAATCGAGCGGTTTGATGTGAATATTTTTATACTCGATCTTGCTTCCAGGCTCATGGCTGCTTGCAGAGCAATCGTGCCACCCTCAGGGAGGAGGGGGCTACCTGAGAATTTTTCGGGGCGCTCGATGTCTTGAGCCTCCGTGTAATTGGCCGTCTCTACACCATTCACCCATACCGTGATTGTCTGGCCGCTTCCGCGAATGCGGTAAGACATCCATTTGGCATCTTCGTTCGAGTTCTTCTCCTCTTTCACATCTTGGATTGCGAAAAATTCGCCCGCTTCCCTTGCGGCGCACGATTGCGTAGTCCTCGATTTTCACCGATTCCGGAGTCTCGCTGATTTGCCATCAAGCAACGTGATGTAGCCGGTTTCCTTGTCCTTGGAATCGGATTTCAGATTTCCAGATGGTGATCAGGGATTTCATAGTAGACATGAAACTTAGGCTATCCATGCGCTCATCAGCCTGAACTCTATTCCAAGATTTCTCTTTGTCCGATGGTGAAAACATCGGGATATTTTTCAGCCATTTCTTGGAACAGTGGGCTTCCGGTAAAAGCTTCGTAATCGAACCTGTGGCGTCCACGACCATCTTTCATGTGGGCGACCAGATGGGCTTCCCAGTGGTCGGCAATCCAGGTGGGGACGTGGAATCGATGCTTGGAGAATATCTCAATGAGTTCCTCGATGCGATAGGGAGTCGGGATCTTGTAGTTTGGAGAAAAATCGGATCGAGGGCGTTGCTCAAGAAACGTGTATAACTCTGGCCAAGTATTATTGTAGTATAGTGATTTGAACTGCTCGCCATTTCTCACAAGCTTTTGAGGGCCGACGGAAATTGCGGCAAAGAATCCGAGCGCAATCAGTGGGGGGAGCCAGATGAGAAAGGTGCGCTTTGAATTGCTTTCGGGAGAAGCGACCAGGGTGTGTGACGCTTGAGTGGCTCCACGTTTTTGCATCCCAATAGCGAGCGCGATAAAGAATCCGATGAAGCATACCCACTGCATCGAGATGGTGGCGTTTTTGATGAATTCTTCATGGGGTTCCAGCACGCGGATGCCGCCCATGATGCTCACGAGAGAAAGCTGTTTAAACCAGAGGCCAATCCACATCTCGATTGCTGCGGGAGCGACTACCACGAGGAAGCTGCGCTGCCAGGGAACGCCGCTGAGAATGGTGAGCCCACGGATGATGAGGGCGACGCGCCATGATGAAACGAGGACGAGGCAGACGAAGTTGGCGACGGTGGCCTGGCCGATGGTCATAAACTGCTCGAAGGGGAGCGCATAAAGCCAGGCTGCAGGAGCTGTCATCCAGAAGAGGCTGAGAAACACGAGCCAGTTGCGGAGAATGGTACCTTTTTTCCAAAGCCTTAGCGTGAAGAATACGGTGAGGCCGATCCATATCGTCGAGAAGATCGACATGATGATCGGGCCGAGAAACCACTCTTTATCTTCGAGTAAATTGAGATGGTCGTAATTGCGCGCGATGCCTGC
>CALAIY010000086.1 GCA_937922595.1 uncultured Verrucomicrobiales bacterium
ACTGCCTCTCGCTGATGTGATCGATGGGAAGACTGATTCGGCGTTCTTCAAGAAAACGATGCAGATCGTCCGGGCGCGCCGCTACCAGCGGAACCTTTACGCCGGGTTCGATGCCGCTGAAAAAGTCCTCCTCGGCTAGGGTGAGGGCTGAGGGGCCTGTGGTCGTGCGGGTCTGACGACGACAATACCTGAATCTCCATCGACGAAAGTAGATATTACATCACCACGAACGGTAACTAGACCCACCGTTCCTCCGAACTCTGGGAGGTCGACTTCGAAATACCCGAGCCCCTGTTGGAGGGGGTCGGGAAGTGGGGATGGCAAAGAGGATTCGACTGGGGTCTTAACTAGAAACAATTGGGAGGCAACGACTAGCCCGCCAGCGATGATCCCCGAGCAGAGGCCGAGCCCTAAGCTGGGGGCGATGGCGTTGCGCCTTTCGAGCCAGACTCGAACAGCCGAAAGAGATTTCGCCAAGCCGCCCATATTTTGTTTGAACCGGTTTTGTTGATCCTTAAGCTCGCGAATAGTCTCCCGGAGGTCTTTGTAGGAAGGGGTGTCGAGAGAGCGGATGAGGATCTCTTCGATGTCCTCGCGAAGCCCTGCCCGTTGCGCATCATCGAGCCCCGAGCGCATCTTGCTGATCGTCTCGGAAATCTCTTCGGGGATTTGCTTAAGAATTAACGTGGTGAATCCCAGTGCCTCCAGAGCGACGACCAGTTCGTCGTCTGCTGGAAGATTCTTGAGCCGGACTGACATAGCCAAAAACTGGGCACGTTGTTCGGGTGGCAGTTTATCGGCTAATATAGATAGCGGAGATGATTCGGACATGAAAAGCAGTTCGCTCTTTTGTCTCAGGTATCACGCTGCTATCTCCAGCGCGCCGGTATTGCGACACTCCGGGGTTATGCCCCAAAAGATCGCAGCGTCTTTTTTGGTCCGTGCATTGTGGTAATAGCGCCAGAGAGTTTGGGGGCTGGAGCGGTGTCCCATTGCCTGTAGGAGGTCGTCGAGTTTGCCGTGGTGAGCGAGATGGTTACTCGCGAAGGTATGGCGCATTACGTCTTGTCTCCATTCTGTAAACCCTGCCTTCTTGTAACAAGTTCGGTGCTTTGGGGCGAAATTGGGCGGACAGATCGGTCCAGTTTTGTCCTTTCCGTAGATCTTCAGCCATCTCATGAGGTTGTCGGAGATGTCGATGTAGCGATGTTCCCAGGTTTTAGTTATCGATCCGGGGAGGTAGATGTGGCGTTCCTCAAGATTGACGTGCGTCCATTCAAGCCGTTGGAGTTCTTTGGGGCGGACGCCGCAGAAGAGCCCGAAGAGGTAGTAGGGGAGAAGTTCGTCCGTGCACTTGGAGAGTAGGTCTTTTACCTGCTGGTTTGTGAGGATGGGTTTTTCCGATGGGCGTAGCTCGACGGGATCGAGTTTTAGGATCGGGTTTTGCGACGCGTAGTCGCGGCGGATCGACCAGTTGTAGAGAGTTTTCAGAACAGCCATGAATTTCCGCCGACCAAATTCTCCGGGACACTCTTTGTTTATCGCTGCCTCAAGATCCTTTGCCGTGATGTCTCGGAGAAGTTTGCCGCGAAAGTGGGGAGAGAGTTTCCCTTCTACGTGGTTGTAGTCGTGTTTCGTCCGCTCACGGCGATTCGACTTCGCCGCTTTAAACTCCTTAAACGCTTCGCAAAATTCCCGGCTGGCCGCGCGTTCTCGGGCGTGTTCCAGGTAATAGCGGATGGCCTCTTCGATGGTCGCCCCGTGCTTTGTGAGTGCTGGGAGATGTTCACTTTGTAGCGTGACGAAAAATGTTACGGCTTCCCAGAGGCTCACTCCGAATGGCTCCAGTAAATCTGTGAGATCTGATCGGCTCGTCTCGCGCAACGAGATTTTTGTCAGTTCCCGTGTGCGAGCCTCGGCAATACGTTTCGAAACGAAAAACTCCCGTTTTCGTCGCCCGGTTTCTGAAAGGCTTGCTGGCACGTTTACTAGCCAAGGTTTTTTCCGGTCACCCATAAAGATAACCTCCAGATTTGGTCTGCGTCCTCCTGCCATGATATTAGATGGCTGGGGTTTTAACCGACTGGCGGTTTCTGGGATTATAGCCGTGCCCTCGACCGTGAAGCTCTTCCATCGCCACAAGGATTTGTGTCGGGTTGAAGCGCTGGATTCGTGGGCTTGGCTGAATGACCGGAAGCCAGCCTTCCAATAACCAATTATCGATTGTCTTTACACAGACGTTGAGCCACCCCGCGAGTTCCTGTTTTGTCATGAGCGCGGGGGCTTCGCATTGAAGCTCGGTTGGAGCCGGATCGTCTGGAAGCACATCCATGCCGGTAAGGTTCGCGATCCCGAATGAACCATCACCAAATAGTTCTTCCGAGACGTGGCAGGACGACCCGACCGTCGGGATTGATGCGGTGGAATTCTGGTGCAACCGGAGCCTTTGAAAGGTCAATTTCAGTTTGGGCACTGAATGGGCACTGGCGATCCTAATGGAATCTGTGGATCGCTGTTTTCCCTCTCTTCGACCGAAATGGCGACTGAGTTTGGGCACTGAATGGGCACTGGCGGAAAAATTCGATCCCGATATCCTTGCCGAACAACCAAAAATAGTTGTTGTAACTATCTCAATATGAGAGTGGCGGAGAGGGAAGGAATTGAACCAACCAGACCCAGGAACGCTGAGTCTCAACGGTTTTGAAGACCGCGGGGGCCACCAGGCACCCATCTCTCTCCTATTGTCCTTGGACTCGGGAGACACGGCACGATGGCGGGGGATCAGTTCTGTTCAAGGGCCGGGGAGAAGAGAATTTTACCTTTGCGAATTTCTCTTGCTGCCGCTTGCCGCTCGGGTAGTATGCGCGTTCACACACTTCACAAGAATTCGGGGTTCGCGCTCCGGGCAGGGAGAGTGGGCACTGCCCTCTCTCTTTTTTGTCTAGATGTGGGACGACGGAATCCCAAGGATACCACAAAGTCATGACGAACGATCTTCTCGCAATCATCGAATACTACGAAAAGGAAAAGGGCATCGAGCGCACCGTAATGGTTGAAGCTCTCGAAGGCGCTCTTCTGTCTGCGTCGAAAAAAAGCATCGGCCCAGCTCGGGAGCTACGCATTGATATCGACCCCGCTAAGGGTAAGATTCGTGCTCTCGCCACGCTGGTTGTTGTTGAGGAAGTTGATGAGCCGTTTGATGAAATCGCGCTTCCTGTCGCCCAGAAAATTAAGGCTGATGCTCAGATCGGCGATGAAGTGGACGTGGAGGTGACGCCGAAAGATTTCGGTCGTATCGCTGCACAGACTGCCAAGCAGGCGATGATGCAGCGTCTCCGCCAAGCGGAGAAGGAGATGATTTACGATGAATTTAAAGATCGGGCAGGGGACATCGTTTCCGGCACGGTGCGTCGCTTCGAGAAAAGCGATGTGATGATTGATCTTGGTAAGTTCGAGGCGATCATGCCTTCTCGCCAGCGGGTGAGCACTGAAGATTATAATATTGGAGATCGCATCCGCGCCTATGTGCTTGCGGTCGAAAACGGCCAGCGTGGACCGGAGATCATTCTTTCCCGCAGCCATTCGAATTTTGTTCGCCGCCTCTTTGAATTTGAGGTGAGTGAAATTGCTGATCGCACCGTTGAAATTCGTGGAATCGCCCGCGAAGCAGGCTACCGGACGAAGGTCGCGGTGGGCAGCGTCGATGGTAAAGTAGATCCCGTCGGTGCATGTGTCGGCTTGCGCGGAGCGCGGGTGAAAAATATCGTTCGCGAGCTGAATAACGAAAAAGTCGACATCATTCGTTGGAGTGATGATCCTGAAGAGTTCGTCCGTGATGCGCTTAAGCCTGCAACGATCCACGCGGTGGAAGTCGACCAAGAGGCAAAGACCATTAGAGTCAAGGTGCCGGAGGAAGAACTCTCCAAAGCAATCGGCCGCCGTGGCCAAAATGCCCGTCTCACCTCTCAGCTTGTCGGCTGGGATGTCCAGGTCGAGAAGGATGAGACCAAGCATGAGCAGGTGCTAAACCGCGTCGATGAAGCCGGCGCTGATCTTGCTTCAGCTCTCGGTATTGAGCCCGAGCGCGCCGCTGTCCTTGCTAGCATGGGCATGGTGAACCTCGAAGCCGTGGTCACTGCTGATGCTTCCGACATTGCTGAAATCCTCGAAATCGGGGAAGAAGAAGCTGCTGTGATCCACCAGCGTGCCAAAGAAAATTTCGATGCGGGCGCAGCCCCGGCATAGCAACATGCTAGCCAATCCTGCGCCATGAATCATCCCACACATTTCCATGCCCACCAAGAAGAAGGCCGTCAAAAAGAAGGCCACGAAGAAGAAGGCTGTCGCCAAAAAGGCGGCTGCTACACCTAAGAAAAAAGCCGCCGCCCCTGAGGCAGCGGAAGTGAAGGAGGCTGTTGCAAAACCGGCTGCTGCCGGAAAGCCTGTGGAGACGACTAAAAGTGTCGCGACCAAGAAGGAGGAGGCGCTTAATATTTTCGATAAGCCGAAGAAAAAGCGGGTTCGTAAGCGTGCTGGTGTTTCAGATGAGCCAGAGGTTCCGGCTGGGCCACCAAAGCGCACCGTAGAGGATGATAAGAATGACGCGCTCTCACTTTTTGAAGAGACCGAGCGGCGCTCTGCGACCAAGGGGAAGAAAAAAATTCTCGGAGAGGCTCAAATTGAGGCGATTAAGGGGAAGAACGAATCACTTCCTCCAATATCTAAGCTGAGAAGCGAAGCTGGATCCACGGGCTCGCCAGATTGGGCGAAGATGAAGGCAAAAAATATGCCTGTGGTGGAAGAGGTTGAAGTTGCTCCTGAGTCTAACGACAAGGCCGCCGCTGAGGCTGAGTCCGGCGAGGTAGAGATTGGGGATGATAAGATCATTCACATCAAACCTCCGATTATCGTTAAAGACCTTGCCGAGCGCATGGGGCTTAAGCCGTTTCTCCTAATTAAGGATTTGATCGAGCTCGATGTATTCGCGGATACGAATAAAGCGATCGAGCCTGATATTGCGGCCAAAGTTTGTGAAAAGCACGGCTACACCTTTGAGAAAGAGAAGCGCGAAAAGGGCGGTGGCGTTCACAAGGTAGAAGAAGTTATCGAGGAGCCAGAAGCTCCGGAGGAAGAGGAAGTCGAGAAAATGGAACTCCGTGCTCCGATCGTGACCATGATGGGACACGTGGATCATGGAAAGACCTCTCTCCTTGATGCAATTCGAGGATCTAAAGTCACCGATGGCGAAGCTGGTGGAATCACTCAGCACGTCGCAGCTTACCGCGTGGATAAAGGTGATCTGGCGGTGACGTTTATTGATACTCCAGGTCACGCGGCATTTACGCAGATGCGTTCGCGTGGTGCTAAAGTGACAGATATCGTTATCCTCGTTGTCGCGGCGGATGATGGACTGATGCCTCAGACGCTTGAGGCACTTAATCACGCTCGTGCTGCAGGCGTGAAAATCATGGTTGCTCTGAATAAGTGTGATCTTGAGTCTGCCGATCCAAACCGCGTGAAAGGCCAGCTTCAGGAGTATGACCTCGCTCCTGAAGATTGGGGTGGTGAGACTTCCGTTACAGAGGTGTCTGCTACCACAGGTGCAGGCGTGGAAGAGCTTTTCGAGCTGATCGCTCTTGAGGCGGAGGTGCTTGAACTCAAGGCAAACGCGAATGCGGGTGTCCGCGCACCGGTAATTGAGGCGCGCGTCATTCCTGGTCAGGGACCAACTGCTTCTGTGATCGTTCAATCAGGAACGCTAAGACCTGGGACGCCGTTTATCTGTGGTCCGTATTGGGGCAAGGTAAAGGGTCTTACCAATACTGCTGGTGAGCGTGTGAAAGAGGCTGGACCTTCTACTCCAGTGGAAGTTCACGGCTTCTCCGAGCTCCCTCACGTAGGTGATGAACTCGTCGAAATGGATAGCGAAAAAGCTGCCAAGAAGCTTTCGAATGACCGGGTCGAGGAGCGTCGTATTACAAAACTCTCGAAGCCTAAGCGCACGCTTGAATCTCTCTTTAAGCAGGCTGGTGGTGAGCGCCCTGTTCTGAACCTCATTATCCGCTCGGATGTGCAGGGAACTGCGGAAGCAATTGTTGGCGCGCTGGAAGATATTCCAACGGAGAAGGTGGATCTCAATTTCCTCCACGTAGGTGCGGGGGCGATCACTGAATCTGATGTCCTTCTTGCTGGAGCGTCTTCTGCAATTGTGATTGGCTTCAATACGAAGGTCGAAGGCAAGGCGGCGAAGGCGGCTAAGTCCGAGAATGTAGAGGTAAAGCTCTTTAGTATCATCTACGAGCTGATCGATCAGGTGACGGAGGCGATGCTGGATTCCCTTGAGCCTGAGACACGCGAGAAAGTGCTCGGCCATGCTGAAGTGCTCCAGGTCTTCAAAGTATCCAAAGGCCGCATTGGTGGCTCGGTGGTGAAAGACGGCAAGATCGTTCGCGGTGCTCGCGCCCGTGTCATTCGTGGTGGCCAGCCTACCTATGATGGAGGCTTTCATACACTTAAGCGTTTCACCGAAGATGTGCAGGAAGTCCGCCAAGGACTGGAATGCGGCGTGAAACTCGGAAATTACAACGACTACGAAGTCGGCGATATTATCGAGTGCTACGAACTCGAAAAGCTCGCCCAGACGCTCTAGCGAAAGCCTAATTAATTATGAGAAACCGAATGGTGCGTGTGAGCGAGCTGCTCAAGCGCGAGATCGGTGATGTCATCCTCCGCGATTTCGAGACCGGAGGCATGCTCGCCACGGTGAATGCTGTGGACGTAGCGCCCGATCTTCGGAATGCGCTTGTCCATATTGGGATGGTCGGTGGAAAGCCACATGCTCAGGAGGCATTCGTCGAAAAGCTGAATAAGAAACGTGGGCAAATTCAAAAACGCCTCTATGCGCGGGTAACTTTGAAATATTCTCCGCAGCTTGCATTCCGAATCGATCACTCAACTGAGCGGGGCGTGAATGTGGTGGCTCTGATCGATTCTCTCGATGTTCCGGATAAATCTGGAGAAACACCTTCCTAATCTATGGCGATGTCCCCTGAGACGAACACGACTCTTGAAGAAATTGCGGCTCTGCTGAAGGCTAATCAGCGTTTTGTGATTGCGAGCCACTACCGTCCCGATGGCGATGCCTTGGGGAGTGCGCTGGGGCTCGCGTTTTCGCTGAAGGCGATGGGGAAGGATGTGACGGTGATTAATCGTGATGGTGCGCCGGTATCATTAGCGTTTCTTCCTGGGGCTTCGACAATCGAAGTGCCTAAGGACGGGCAGTCCTTCGAAGCCGATGTGTTCATTGCGTTGGATACTGCGGAGAGAGACCGTTTGGGAGACACTGTCGCGTCGGCAGTGAATGCTCCGGTGACGGTTAATATCGATCATCACATTAGTAATCCTGGCTATGGTGATCTTAATTACATTGATTCGACGGCACCGGCCACAGGACAGATTATTTTCCAGCTTATTGATCTAGGGAATTTTCCGCTTCCTAAAGAAACGTGTGATTTACTTTTTGCTGCGATTTCGACGGACACCGGCTCTTTTCAATACCGCTCGACCACTGCTGAAACCTATCGCATTGGGGCTGCACTCATTGAAGGCGGCGTCGAGGTGGCAGATATTTCGACGAAGCTTTATGACAGTTTTCCGCTCCGCAGAGTGGAACTTATGCGTGAACTTCTTGCGGAGATGAAAATTTCTTCAGATGCCCGTGTTGCTAGCTGGATGCTTACGCGGGAGACCCGCCTTCGGCTCGGTATCAAGCCGGGCGATACTGAAGGGCTTGTAGATATCCTGCGAGGAATCGATTCTGTAATGGTGGCGGCTCACCTTGAGGAGCAGCCTGGGGGCTCGGTGCGTGTGAGCCTTCGCTCCAAGTCGCGGGATGCCGATGTGTGTAAAATTTGTCAGACATTCGGCGGTGGCGGACATCAGCTGGCGGCTGGTGCTTCAGTGCCAGGTCCGCGAGAGGTGGCACATGAGCGTGTGCTCGATGCGATTGCGGCAGCATTGCCTACAAAATAATTTTCCCTGAACATGCGAAATAACCCAGCAAAAAATGACGGCCCTACAGGTGTCCTCATTGTCGATAAAGGCCAGAATATGACGTCGCACGATGTCGTGGCAGTGGCGCGAAAGCAGCTCAATATGAAAAAAATTGGGCATTGTGGCACGCTTGATCCAATGGCCACCGGTCTTCTTATTCTCGTGACGGGTAAGGCGACGAAGATCCAAGATCTCCTCATGGCAGAGGATAAGGAATATGTAGGCACGGCTACACTGGGAGTCACGACGCATACGCAAGATAAAGAAGGGGACGTGCTCGAAGAGAAGCCTGTCCCGGCTTTCAGCGATGAGCAGATCAAAGAGGCATTTGATAGCTACACTGGTGAGTTCGAGCAGATGCCACCGATGGTATCGGCGATCAAAAAAGATGGTGTCGCGCTCTATAAGTTGGCCAGGCAGGGGAAGACCGTGGAGCGTAAGTTACGTGCCGTGCACGTGACTAATTACGAGATTACTCGCACCGCACTTCCTGAGATTGACTTTATTGTTCAGTGTAGCAAAGGCTTTTACGTGAGGACGTATGCAAATGATATTGGCCAAAAACTTGGCTGTGGGGGGCACCTCAGTGCGTTGCGTCGGACGAAAAGCGGGAAGTTTACCGTGGATGGTGCAATTACTTTTGATGAATTGAAGGTGTCTTCACGCGAGGAGATAGAGGCTCGGATGCTGAGCTTGAAGGACGTTTCGATCTTGCGGGGGGCATGAATTCCTTCCGGGACATCGCGGCTCTCTCGTCTGTCCCCGGGCCAGTTCATCTGGCGATTGGAGTATTTGATGGCGTTCATCTAGGGCACCAGAAAGTGATCGGTCGTGCCTTAGATGGGGCAAAGCGTGAGGGGGGGAGTGCGGTAGTGATCACTTTCGATCCGCATCCAGGGGAGGTGCTTCGTCCGAATGAGGCTCCGGCACGTCTTACGCCGCTTGCGATACAGACTTCAGTACTGGAGCGGCTTGGAGTGAAATATCTCTTAGCAGTGCCTTTCACTCCAGAATTTTCAGGAGTGAAGGCTGCCGATTTTGTTGGTGAGCTTACGTCCGCTTGTAAGCCGCTTCGTCGAATTTGTATTGGCTATGATTGGCGCTTTGGGAAAGGGAGAGAAGGGGACGTTCATCTTTTAGCCGATTTAGGGTGTGAGCACGGTTTTGAGGTGACTGCTCTTCCTGCGGTGGAAGCTGTGAGTGGTGAGGTGAGGAGCACGCGAATCCGTGAAGCAGTTTCCAACGGGGATCTTGATTTAGCGACTGGGCTCCTAGGGCGGTTTCACATTTTGTCGGGGAAAGTAGTGGAGGGGAAACAGCTTGGCCGCACAATTGGGTTTCCTACGGCGAACCTTGCGCTTACGACTCCGGTGGTACCACCGTTTGGTGTTTATGCGGTGGACGTGCGTTGTGGTGAGCGAGAATTTACTGGCGTCGCTAATTACGGCCGACGGCCGACGGTCGAGAGTGGCGAATCGAAGCCACTTTTCGAGGTGCATGTCATCGGAGAAGATCCTGGCGATCTTTATGGAGAAACGCTCGAAGTCGGGCTTCGGCGGTTTCTCCGAGGAGAGATGAAATTCGGCTCTCTGGAGGAGCTGAAGGCTCAGATTGAAGAGGATGTGGTGAACGCTGCAGTCACCTCAGCTCGGTAGCTCTAAGATGGCAGAGAGGGTGGGATTCGAACCCACGGAGCCTTTCAGCTCGACGGTTTTCAAGACCGTTCCATTCGACCACTCTGGCACCTCTCCGTTTGTTGTTTCCGGCTATGCCGAACGGGATCATCGGCGTGGGTCCGAGAGAATTCAAGATCAGAGCGGTATTTTTTCTGAATATTTGAAACGTAGTTCGGGCGACCCCTGTTTGGAAAAAATTCCAAACCGAGATCGCCCGAGGTTCCAACCCCAGGGGTCTAACGGATCACTGCCAGCCCGTTAGCTCCTGAGAGATTTTTCGTTTCTCTTTAATTGAAATCGCTGTTCGACGTGGCGAACTCCTGGGTTTCTACGATTTTTTTAGAGATGCGATCAAGACTCCACTGGTGGACGGAGAGTTCTTCATCGCGAGATGGGTAGCTGGGCTTCACTGAAGCGATCCAGGTATTGAGTGAAGCACAGACTTCGGCGAGCGAATCGGCTTCAGAGTGGAATTGCTTGTCAATCCGGCGGTCGTCAGCATTGCGCTTCAGGCGGCGGCCTTCGCGGTCTGCCCAGAGGATGGCGTCTTTGAGGGCATCGATGCCACCAACGAGTTCGCCATTTCCGTAGATCTGAGGTGCTTTGCGGAGCGGATCATGCTTTGTGATCGGGAGCTCAGCCACGGGATCTTCACCGACTCCTTCGCCATCGACTTCAAGAACGTATGGGGTGACCCAGATCATGAGTTTCTTACGTGAACGTCGCTTGCTCGTATCTTTGAAGGCTTTCCCGAGGAGGGGAATCTTGCTGAGGAATGGGACACCAGCATAGGCTTCCGAATCGTCTGCTTCATCGAGGCCGGCAATTGCCGCGGTGAGACCAGATTTGAGTTTCAGCGGAGCTGTGTAGACACGTGAGCTTGCTTTCGGATATGGGTTTCCGTTGATCACGACATTTCCGATAATGCTCGAAACGGTGACTGCGAGGTTCAGGTTGATCGTGCCGTCGGGCATGATTTTTGGGAGAACATTCACAGTCGTTCCGATTGGAATGTAATCTACCGAGACGGTAGCTACACCGCCGGCACCCTGTGAGGTGGATGACTCAGCGGAGAGCACAGGCTCATTTACTACGCTTTGAATCACGACTTCACGGTTGTTTCGTGTGAGCATTCTTGGGTAGGACACGGTGTGGGTGTCGCTATCCTGGAGAAGTGCATTCAATCCTACGGAAACTGCAGGTGCGTCAAGGATAGCCGCCTGGGGGTAGAAGACGGAGCGCACAAAGTCGTTTGGCCCGTTTGGTAGAAGTGTATTAGAGCCAGTGCCGCTAACGACTTCATTCTCGCCCGTAGCTTCATTGAATTGGGTGACTATATTTGATTCGTTAGGCCCGGTAGGACCGCCGTAGCGCACGGTGTCGCGCTCAGGCACGCCAGGAATTGGATTGAGACCAAAACGCTTATTGAAAATCGCGTCGGACCAGTCGATGCCAAATTCTTTACGAGGATCTTTTCCGGACTCGAAGAATTTCACTTCGATTGCGATGAGATCTTGAGGCTTATCGATCGATTCAAGGTAAGCTTGCACATACTGGTGCTGCTGGCGCGAGGCGACGACGAATAGCGTATTCGTATCCGAATTCCAAAGAACTTGGGCGTCTGCTTTGCCTTCGCTGCCGCCAGCACTAAGTGAGCCGGGAGCAACATTGAGAGTGAGGGGATTTCCTCCGCCTACTTGGGTCGCTGCTGCGATATTCGCATCAAATCCACGTGTGCTAACACCAAGGATTTTTTCGATGTTCGAAATCATCGCATCGGAACTTACTTTGAAGGAGTTTCCGATTTTATTGAGAGAGAGGCCGCCACCGCCGCCTCCTCCTCCGCCACCAGCACGGCCGCCGCCACCACCTCCGCCGCCGCCGAATGATCCACCGGAGCCAGCGGATCCAGCTTCTACTACTTCACCGGGGTTAAACCGGATTTCGTAGGCGCGGGCGATAAGTTGCTGATCGTCGATCGGACGCATATGCCAGATCTGATTTTCGAAAAGCATGGCGACGCCGTGTGTGTCGGCGACCATTTCTAGTGCGGCAAAAGGACTCGCGGTTACATTAAAGGTGACGAGTGTTGATGTGGTCGCTTCGTCTTCGGGAAGAGCGATGTAGTTAAGTCCAGCGTCTTCTGCGAGGAACCGGAGCACGTCGCTGAGGACGGCACGGTTAAACTCATAATTCTTCGGGGGCTCATTACGGAGCTTGGAAGATTCCGCGACATAAGCCTCGGGACGTTGGAGGAGATTGTCGGACATGGCAGCATCCGTCATTTGGATACCAGCCAGGAACAACATGGCGCTGGTTAGCAGGTGTTTGGTTTTCATCTCAGGTGTTGGGTTGGGTGATCGGAAGGTTTCCGGAGCTCGGACGTTTTGTTTCGTTTGGTCTAAGGTTAGGAATGCTTAAAAGTATAGAAATTATAGTATAATGGCAAGTAAATATTGTGGTTTTTATAAAAAAAGTGATTTTTAAGGGTTTCGTCGGGGAAGTAGCGGCGTACATCAGCTAGAAAATGTGAACTCAATAGAGGGGAGAGTGATTTTGCTACCTCCAGATAGGGACTTCGAGAAATCTCACTAGTTCCTCCATTTCTTGGAGTTCTCGGAGCCATAGAGCGATTCATAAAACTGGCGATCCTGATGAAATTATCGCGTCATCGAGATCCTTGAAATACATACGCTCTTCTCCTGACAATGAGGTTCACAGTTATATAAACTATGGAAAGTATTTTATTTCCATAAAACTTCTTGCAAGAATGCAATAATTTCCATACTATTCATGGAATTGAGATCCAGTGATCTCGTTATTACCATTTTCCCTCCCAATGCAAGGTCTCGACGAAAACAGCCCCCTCGGAATGCGCATGATGCAGCTCTCGCAATCTGCAGGCGTGAGTGATTATTACATCACGCCCTGGGAACCGCTCGCATTCAAGTTCAACGGCGGGCTCCGCTACGATACGTT
>CALAIY010000087.1 GCA_937922595.1 uncultured Verrucomicrobiales bacterium
CATTGGGAAAAATTGGATGAAAAAGGGTCGGGGAAACTGCCGCCGAGAAGTGGCGGGAGTTGGGCGTAAGCCGACGCGATGAAGGCGACGGGTCACGAGATCACGCTGCCCAGAAGTGGGCAGACGGAGGAACGCGGGTGCACGATGGGCGCACCTTGAGAGCAGGTGTTTAGGCTAGCCGAGGTGGCGGCACACCTGGGCTTTCGCCACGACCGATGAGGACACGATTCCACGAAATAAGATCGTGGGGGATTCGTGAATCGGATGGAATCTCGAAGGCGGATTCATCGAGAGGAATGAGCTTAAGATCTAGGGAAACGCGGTTTTCCCGGTCCTGCATCGGATCGTCCGATGAGGACTCGGAAGCAGCATCCACAAATTCACAAAGCCCACATGGATGCTCGCCATCGAAGGTGCGCTCGATCGCAACGCTGAAGCCATATTGCCCCGCATCGCCAGCGATCATTCCGGCCCAGGCTACCACCTGCAAAGTGGTGAGGTGGACGCCGCCAGCGAGGGCGACGACTAGGAGCATCAGGATCTGGAGGACGCGTGTCAAAATTGGGAAACGCTGGATGATACGTTTGGCCGGGGTGAGGTCAAACGGGATCGATGGCGGAGTACTGGACTAATTTTTAAGAGTGACCTCTAGACGGTAGAAGGATTTTCCGGCAGGAGGGGCGGAGGAAAAGGGTGAGGTTTTCCCGGTTTCCCAATCTTCGGACTGTTCCATCAGGATAGCGCTGGCTAGCCTCAGGAGCGATTCTTCGCTGGGGAAGATCGAGCATACTTTGGTGCGGCGACCGATCTGTTTGATGACGGGGGCGTTGAGGTCGTGACTATTGAGGAATAACAGCGCATCAACGCGAGGGGAAACGACGGTTTCCCCGATGCTTGGAATATTTCAGGCAGGCGTTACACGCGTTTTTGAGATTTTTCTCTACACCTTATTATCTTCGGCAACGGCTTCGATGAGCTGCTCGGCGATGGTGGGAATCGCAGAGAAGACGCGGTTCCAATTCGGAATTTGGGGCGGCTCGTAGTGGTGCTCGTTGAATTGGGTGGCGGCGGCATCGAGGGCGTGGGAGAAAGCTTCGATGGCGGCGGCTTCTTCGTGGCGGAAGTAATTGAGGCCGTTTACCACGGCGTCGTCGTGGTATTTGAGGATCATTTCTTTGGCGAGACGAAGGTAGGCGAGGCGGGTGCTTTTGAGGGCGGATTCGCTGAGGAGGACGCCTTCGGAAGCGAGATTCGAGAACAATGTGAGGGCGATCTCGCGAGCCATTTTCATCAAACCCTGATCGACTTGTGGCTCGGTGTCGTCTTTCTTATTTGCGTCGTAGCCGAGGTGCTGGTGCTTGTGCTCGAAATTGGATCCAAGGTCGATCTGGCAGACGCGGCGGGTCGTGGTATTGCGATAGACTTCGCAGAGAAGACCAATTTCGAGCCCCCAATCTCCGGGCATTCGGAGGGTCCGGGCGAGTTCGGAGGTGATGGCGAATTCGCCGGAGAGCGGGTAGCGGAAGGAATCGAGATATTCGAGAAGCGGGTGCTCACCGATAGTGAGCATGAGCGCGCGGAGGAGCGGAAGGACGAAAAGGCGGGTGACGCGGCCATACATGCGATCCGAGACCCGGCCATAAAAACTCTTACAGTATTCGTAGCCCATGTGTGGATGGCTGACGGGCAGGCAGAGCCGCATGAGCATCTCACGGTGGTAGGAGAGAATATCCGAATCGTGGGCGGCGATGACGGTCGACTTTTCCTTAGCAAGGATATAGCCATAGGCCATCCAGACGTTGAAACCTTTGCCGGGGACGTAGCTGGTGAGCTGAGCATCGGCGAGTTGCTGGTAGAGAGCCTTCACACGAGGCCCGTCGTTCCAAATAATATGAACGGGCTGCGGGAGACGCTCGAAAAACTTCTTCGAATACGCGAATTCCTCGGCATTCATCCGATTCATCGAAAAGACGACCTCTTCGACATACCCGACCTGCTGGAGTTCATCGAGAATGTGCGGGAGCGCCGGACTTTGCAGCTCGGAAAAGAGAGCTGGAAGGACGAGGGAGATTTCGCGTTTTTCCGTAAACGTCTTGAGCTCCGCCTCACGCTCATCGAGATCAAACTCCCGGAGCTGGTGGATCGTGGTGATCTGGCGGTGCTGGTAGAAGTCAGGCATGACCTACTTGATACGCAAGTCGCGCGCCAGGTTCAAACAACGTTTCAAGAGCCCGCAGCGGCACTCTAATCCCGATCCGCCACAAAAAGGCTATGGGTAAACCGCTTTGCCTGCGGGTAAGCTTTGGCTCCCACGGAATCGACGGTATCAAAAACGGCCGCGAGAGACTTCGCAAATGGCTTATCCCTCGCAGCAGACCAAAAGACAACACGCCCACCGGGAGCTAGTGCATTGCGCACCATACGAAGACCACGGGAAGAATAGAGGCGGCGGTTTCCCTCGCCCACGAGAGGCTCAGCACCATTATCTGTATCCAGGAGAATGGCATCGTAGGGCTTGGAGTGAGCATCACGAATAATGTCGTAAACATCCGTCTCTACGATTTCGGTGCGTGGGTCATCGAGCATTTTGCCGTTTACCTCGGAGAGGTAGGTCCGGTTCCACTCCACGATGATCGGGAGGAGTTCGACGACTTCGACGGTGGCCTTTTTCGGAACCAACTCCAAGACACGAGCCAGAGTGAAGCCAAAGCCCAGCCCCCCAATGAGAATGCGTGGATTCGCGGTGCGGATATCTTTACACGCAAGCTCCGCCATCTGTTGTTCCGAGGAAAACGCCCGGGTATTCATCAGCGGGACTCCACCCACATTGAGGAAAAAATTCCCATCGTGTCCCGTGAGCGTGAGCTCTGCGCCATCGGGAGTTTTACTGGTAGCAAGCTTGGTTGTCGGCCTCATGATGCCGATTCGGTCGTGGCATCTGAGATTTCCGCAACCTTCACCTCAGCCTCGGCCACCTCATCCGGCTCCACCTCAAGCTCAATTTCGATCTTACGTCGCATACTCATCGACACCCACGGGCGAGCGAAGCCGTAAAGGAGGTAGCTCACAAACAAGATCGCTGGCATGAAAGAATAGTGCCTCACGGTGAAAAACACGACGACAATCGCGACAAACACCCACGGCAGCGAACGCTTCGTGCGCAAATTCAGCCCTTTAAAACTAGGGTAGCGAATATCGCTAAACATCAGATAACTCAGCATCAGCATGAGAATCCAAAGGACATGCTTCAGCGCCCCGACCTCAGCAATGGCCACCTGAATATCATCCGATCCCCCCCCCACATGCTTAAGGAGAAGCAATGTGATCGAAGCAATCACTCCTGCAGCTGCCGGAATAGGGAAACCACGAAAATTGGAATCCGGCTTCTCGCCAGGCGGGTGAACAATGCAATTAAACCGCGCGAGCCGCATCGCACCGCAGAGAAGATAGACAAACGCGATGAAGTACCCATAGCCATCCGGAATACCCGCGAGCACGATATTATAAACAAGCAACGCCGGCGCGACGCCGAAACTCACAATATCCGCAATCGAATCGAATTCCCGCCCGAAATCACTCTCCCCCCCCGTGAGCCGCGCCATCCGCCCATCAAGCAGATCGAATACACACGCACCCAGAATAAAAAGGATCGCGTGGTAGTAATTCGCAGCAGCACCACCAGGCATCATCCCCTCGAAAATACTAATGATCGCCGCCGCCCCACAGAAGAGATTGCCCGCCGTCATCAAATTCGGCAGGAGGTAAATTTTCGGATTCTGATCAGTCACGGTAAAAAGGGAAACGAGTGGACGGTTGCCGGGAGGCAAAGTCTACCGTATTTCCAGGGATGAGCAATGTAGTAGCCCCCCCCGCCAAAATCGGCGATGAATCGACCATGGCCGAGCTAATCGCCGCCTACCCCGGCGCCCGGCGTGCCCTCTTCGCCAAATACCACATCGGCGGCTGCCAAAGCTGCGGCTACGAAATGGATGAAACCCTCGGCGACGTCTGCGCGCGCAACGAAAACCTCCCCGTCCAAGAAGCCCTCGATCACGTACTCGAAAGCGCCGCCAACGACGCCAAAGTCTACATCGCCCCCAAGTCCCTCGCCGACTTCATGGCCACCGAGAAAAACCCTCGCCTCCTCGACACCCGCACCCGCGAAGAATACGAAGCCGTGCACCTCCCCGACGCCGTTTTACTCACGCAAGAAGGCATGACCGAGATTTTCGGCAGCTGGCCAATGGACACACCCGTAGTCGTCTACGACCACACCGGCGACAAAGCCATCGACGCAGCCGCCTACCTCACCGGACATGGCTTCACCAACGTCCGCGCCCTCGAAGGCGGGATCGATGCCTTCGCCCAGCAAGTCGATCCGGAAATCCCGCGCTACAAAGTCGAATTCGAATAAACCACCGCCATGAATGAAGACGCCCTCCGCGACGCGATCGCCAACCCCCAAAATCTCGGCGAAATGTCCGACGCCGATGCCGTAGGCACCGTAGGCAGCCCCGAATGTGGCGACATGCTCCGCATGTGGCTCAAATTCTCCGAAAAAGACGGCCAAAAAGTCATCGACCGCGCCAGCTTCCAAAGCTTCGGCTGCCAGACCGCCCTCGCCGTCGCCAGCATGGCCACCGAAATGCTCAAAGGAAAAACCGTAGAGCAGGCCAAGACCATCAGCGCCTCCGAGCTCTCCCCCGACCTCGGAGCCCTCCCTCCAATGAAAATCCACTGCGGCCAAATGGTAGAAGGAGCCCTAAGAGAAGCCCTCGGCGAAGCCCCAGCAAAGCCACAGCCCCCCCGCCAAATGTCCCCCACCCTCTCCGACGCCCTCGGAGAAGCCGCCCCCACCGCAGGCCGCAAAAAACTAAAAATCACCAAAATCTAAACACCCTTTCCCTTTCCCCCTCATTTATGAACGAAGAACTCGAGCTCACCCGCGAGGTAGAAGCCATCCAGATCCCCTCCGGCGATAGCATCACGCTCCCCGCCGGCCTTAAAGTAATCGTCACCCAATCCCTTGGCGGCACCTACACCGTAGCCACCGAGCAAGGCCTCGCCCGCATCCCTGCCGGCAGCTCCGATGCCCTCGGCCTCGACAAAGACGCCACAGCCTCCACCGAAGACGCCACCGAAAGCGGTGAAATCCTCGAAGGCGAAGCCCTCAAAGACGCCGTCTGGGAAAAACTCAAAAAAGTCTACGACCCGGAAATCCCCGTCGACATCGTCAACCTCGGCCTCGTCTACGACTGCACCATCAAAGAATCCGAACTCGAAGAACTCACCGGAAAAACCGTCGAGATGAAAATGACCCTCACCGCCCCCGGCTGCGGCATGGGCCCCACCATCGCCGCCGACGCCCAATCGAAAATCATGACCGTCCCCGGCATCGACGACGCCAAAGTAGAGCTCGTCTGGGATCCCGCCTGGAATCAAGAAATGATCTCCGAAGAAGGCAAAATGAAGCTCGGGATCCTCTAGGTTCGCCCCAAAAAAATCAGCCCCGGGTTTCGCAAAGCGAGACCCGGGTTTTTTTGTGTCTACGCGGCATCGCAGCAACAGACTCGATTTGTCCTCCCCCTCCCAGCCGATGTCCAAAAAAGGCAAAATCATGTAAACGCCTCATTGATCCACCAACTAGGACTTCTCTTTACGACTGCATGGGAGCGACACAACTGACTTAGACACAAAAACTAACGAGAGTCACATTTTTATTGATATAATTTCCATAACTGGTAATATTAATATTGCGCCGTATTAAAATTCGCCGCAATAATACTACGAATTCATGAAAAAAATCACATCCACCTTACTCGTCTGCTCTCTGCTCTCTGCTTTTAGCGCTCAAGCTGCCGTCCTCGATATATCTGGCACCATCACATCAACCTCCATGTCAGTTCCCAATGATGGAACGGTAGCCGGTACTTTCGATGATGTATCGAAAATTTTGGACATCACGGTCAGCTTTTTCTCCTCCACTACACTAAATAATGCCACCACCGGAGCCCCTATCGATATGACAACGGATCCCTCAGATGCCGTGGCAATTACGATAGGCGATCCGACAATGGCGGGATCAATACTTCTTACCAATGCTACCTTTTCTCTTGTCTCCTTCGCTGAAAACGGATTTGTCCCCAATGGTGGAAGCCCTTTCCCTTTTACCGGTGCTCCCCACGTAGTGGAAGGCTCGTTCGCGCTTACTCCAGTTGAGGAAACTGCGCTCACAGCTGGAAATATCTTCACCCGTGTTGATGGCGACGATGCCGACGGAATTACTGCGTTAAGCGCAACCGCAGTACCTGAGCCTAGTACAGCGCTCCTTTCTTTTGCGGGACTTGCGCTTCTGGCACGTAGACGCCGAGCTTAAGGCCTTCACATATCCCCCCATTCTTTGAATCAACTTCAAAGAACGGGGCGGAATGTAGCTCGACATCGATCTAAGATCCAAACGCTCATACGCGTATCCTGATTGGCATGCTTCCCGCCATCAGAAATTTTCTCGTAGCCCTCTCAATTACTCTACTACCGCACCCACCAACTGCGGGAGCGGAGCTCATTGCGGATTCCCTTGAGCACGATAAGATAACCGCTGCCCAGGCAACCCGAGATAGGGAAATCCCGCGAAGCAGGCTCTGCGATATTTTCGCTGGCAGAAAAGGAGTTTCGACCGATACGGCGCTCCGCATCGAGCGTTACATCGGCGTGCCATCTAGAGTCCTCATCTTGCTATAGGCCGAATTCGACCTCAGCAAAGCAGCTGAAGCGGGACGCCAAAAAATAGAAAAGATCGAGCCTCTACATTCTCCAGCACAAAAGCTCAGCGCCTGAAAAAATCTCTGCGACCTCCCCGAAAAAAACTCACGCCCCCCCCAGCCTAAAATCCACTTGCAGACCTCGCCCGGCGGTGGATACTCCCCGCCCCTCAATTTTCCCCGGTTTTTCCCCTTTTTTTTACGATCATGTCCCAGCACCCCAGCCTCAAAGGATCCAAGAGCGTCGGCGCCAAGCGCAGTGTCCTCAAGCGCTTCGAGCGCGTGAAGCTTATGAAGAAGCGTGGCGCTTGGAAAGAAGGCCAAAGCCCAATCGGCCTTCCCAAGACCCCTGCTGACGAGTAGTCAGCCCCTCTTCGTGCGCCTCAATAAATTTTTAGCCTCCTGCGGGGTAGGCTCACGCCGTGGCGTGGAGCCCCTCATTGAGCAGGGCATGGTCACCGTAAATGGTGATATCTGCACCAAGCTCGCCACTCAGATCGGCGAGGGCGATGTCGTAGAAGTCGAAGGCCGCCGGATTCGCCCGGCGGGCACCATGTCGGTGATGCTTTATAAGCCGCCCGGCCCTGTCTGCACACGGCACGATGAGCACGGACGGATGACGATCTACGACATCCTTCCCAAAGAATACCACACTCTCCACTACGTCGGACGTCTCGACCGCGAAAGTGAAGGCCTCCTCATTCTCACGAACGACGGAGACCTTTCAAATCGTCTCGCCCACCCACGCTATAAAGTGGAAAAGGAATATGACGTGATCCTCGATCGTAATTTCGATAAGCGCTTCATCCAAAAGATGCTCGATGGCATCGAGATTCCCGAAGGAATGGCGCGCGCAGATAAGGTAGAGCAACACGCAGGAAAGCGCCTCACGCTCACTCTCACGCAGGGGCTCAAGCGCCAGATTCGCGAGATGTTTGCCTCGCTTGGCTACGAAGTGACCCACCTCGTGCGCGTGCGCACAGGACGCCTCACCCTCGGCGAGCTTCGCCCCGGCAAGTGGCGGAGGCTTTCCGAAAGCGATCTCACGGCCTTGCAAAGATCGGGCGCCAGCTGAGGGTCTCCCCTCATGAGACCTCTCCTCGCCGCCTTCCTTCTCCCACTCACAGCAATGGGAGAGCTGGCTCCTGGCGAGCGATTCCCTGATCTCAATCTGCCATCGATCAAAACCGGAGAGACCGTCGCCTTCAGCACACTTACTGGCGAAAAACTCATGCTCCACCTCTTCGCCTCCTGGTGAGCAGGCTGTCGCAGACACGTGCCCGGGTGGCACGCCAAAACAAAAAATCTCGTAGCCGAAGGTAAACTCAAGGTCGCCGGCATCGTCCAGGAACAGCACCCAAATCGTGCGATGCTCTACATGCAATGGCAGCAAATGGATTGGCCAGTCCTCGCCGATCCATTCAATGAACTCGGCATCAAAGTGGTACCCATCACTTTGCTGATCGACCAGCATGGAATCATTCGCTTCAAAAATCCTAAGGAGAGCGACCTCAAAGAATTCCTCGCGGCAAGTTACGATCACGACGCGGCTAAACTAAAAACACCCGCCGCTCGCACTGGCTATTCCGATTTCAAGAAAGGCGTCACCTTTCGCCAGCGCTTTGATTCTCCCGAGCGACAGCCCGATGATTTTGAAAACGCCGTGCGCTTCTGGGAAAAAGCCCTCGCCCTCGATCCCGACCAATACATCTGGCGCCGCCGCATCCAACAATACGGCCCCCGCCTTGATAAACCGTATTCCTTTTACGATTGGGTAACTCAAGCCCGCGAAGAGATCATTGCCCGCGGCGATATCCCCCACCCTCTCACCGCAGAACCTAGTGGCTCTGAATTTGCCCGCCCTGCACGCAGGATCGCCGAAAGCGCAGCATTGGCTCACCCTGATCCTAATGGAAAAGTGTCTCGCGATTTGTTGCCACTCGTCGCAATGCACCCAGTGGTGGTCCCTTCCACAAAGGGAGATGGAGGCGCCGTGCGCATTCACATCCAGCTCACACCACGCGCTGAAAACGACATTCACTGGAGTGATGATGTGGGGCCAGTGCAGTTTTTCCTAGAACCAGATTCGCCGGTCACCATTCACGATTTGAGCGCATCTGCCCCCGCCGCCACCGGCAAGCGCACACTCGAATTCGAGCTCCGCCCGAAAGACGGAGCTTCGCTTCCCGAATCATTTCGAGGCGCAGCATTTTACTATATCTGCGAGGGAGCCGAAGGTGCCTGCCGATTTTTGCGGAATGATATTGTGATTTCGCTGCGGTAGAATCGCCCTGCAGCGCCTCTCACATCAGTCCCGAAGAACCGAGAGCTTAGAAGAGCCCCGTAATCTTGCCGTTCTCATCGAGGTCGATGCGCTCGGCGGCGGGGTTCCTCGGGAGGCCGGGCATGGTCATTAGCTCTCCGGTGAGGGCGACTACGAAGCCGGCTCCGGCGGAGAGGCGGACGTCGCGGACGGGGATTTTGAAGCCGGTGGGGGCTCCGTATTTTGTGGGGTCGGCACTGAAGCTGGATTGCGTTTTCGCCATGCAGACGGGGTAGCTCGCGGCGTCGGTTTGCTGCCAGGCGGCGAGCTTTTTCGCGGCGTCGGGGTGAATGTCGATGTCGTCGGCTCGATAAATTTCTTGGGCGACGGTGCGCATTTTCTCGACGAGCGGCATTTCGTCTGGGTAGAGGGGCTTGAAATCGGCTTTTCCGGAATCGGCGGTTTCCGCGACTGCGGTGGCGAGGGCTTCGGAGCCTTTGCTGCCGTTTGCCCAGTGGCTGGATTCTACACAGCGGACGCCGATGGATTCGCAGAGTTCCATGAGGCGGGCGCGCTCGGCATCGGTATCGGCGGTGAAACTATTGATGGCGACGATGGCGGGAACGCCAAATTTGGCGACGTTTTGGACATGGCGTTCGAGGTTGGCGAAGCCTTGCTCTAATGCGGCGACGTTTTCCTGGGAGGTATCGGTTTCGGCGACGCCGCCGTGCATTTTCAGGGCACGGATGGTCGCGACTACGACGACGGCGGAGGGACGAAGGCCGGCTTTCCGGCATTTGATATCGAAGAATTTTTCGCATCCGAGGTCGGCTCCGAAGCCGGCTTCAGTGACGACGTAATCTGCGAGCTTGAGGGCAGATTTCGTGGCGACGACGGAATTGCATCCGTGGGCGATATTGGCGAAGGGTCCGCCGTGGACGAGGGCGGGGTTGTTTTCAAGGGTCTGGACAAGATTGGGGCGGAGGGCGTCTCTGAGGAGCACGGCCATGGAGCCGGAGGCTTTGAGATCGGCTGCGGTGACGGGCGTTTTATCCTTTCCTTTGCGGGGGCCGATTTGAATGCGGGAGAGGCGCTCGCGGAGATCTGCGTGATTCTCTGCAAGGCAGAATATTGCCATGATCTCGGAGGCTACAGTGATATCAAAGCCGTCGGTGCGGGGGTCGCCATTGAGGGGACCTCCGAGGCCATTGGTGATTTGGCGCAGGGCTCGGTCGTTCATATCGAGCGCGCGCTTCCAGGAGATGCGGCGTGGATCGATGTTGAGGCTGTTTCCCCAATAAAGGTGATTATCGACCATGGCGGCGAGGAGGTTGTTTGCCGAGGTCATGGCGTGGAAGTCGCCGGTGAAGTGAAGGTTAATTTCCTCCATGGGAATCACCTGGGCGTAGCCGCCTCCGGCCGCGCCGCCTTTCATCCCAAACGATGGTCCAAGGCTGGGCTCACGCAGGCAGAGAAGGGTGTTTTTCCCGATGCGATTGAGGCCATCGCTGAGGCCTACGCTGGTGGTCGTCTTCCCCTCACCGGCTTTGGTAGGGCTGATGGCAGTGACCAGAATGAGCTTCGCATCGGGATTCTCCGGAAGCGAAGCGAGGTGCTCGAGATCAAGCTTTGCTTTGGATGTGCCGTAATTTTCGATGGCCGCTTCAGGAAGATTGAGCTGCTCTTTCCCGATCTCGAGAACGGGCTTGAGGGTAGCGGCTTGGGCAATTTCGATGTCGGAAGGATGAGCCATATTTCTATGCTATGGAAAGCTCTATCGGAATGGCAACGAGAATCCGCACGCTTGCCGCTCTTGCGGTTTTTAAAGGTTTCTCTACACTCCCGAATCGAAACCCTATGAGCGACACTATCGAATCTCTTTCTACAGAAAACCGCGTGTTTTCCCCTCCCTCCAACTTTGCTGCCACGGCACGTGTCCAATCGCTGGAGGATTACAAAAAACTCTATGCCGAATCCATCGCAGACCCAGAATCTTACTGGGCAGAGAGAGCTTCGGAACTCACCTGGCAGAAGCCTTGGGAGACCGTACTCGAGTGGAAAAAGCCGGATGCAAAGTGGTTCGTTGGCGGGCAGCTGAACGTCTCGGAAAACTGCCTGGACCGCCATGTCGCGGCTGGTAATGGCGATAAGGTAGCGATTCTTTTTGAAGGTGAGCCGGGCGATAAACGCGCCGTGACTTACTCCCAACTTCTCGCGGACACCTGCAAATTTGCCAACGCACTGAAGGCACGCGGAATCAAGCCCGGCGACCGGGTGATCATCTACATGCCCATGGTGCCGGAGGCAGCCGTGGCGATGCTCGCCTGTGCACGCATTGGTGCAGTGCACTCTGTGGTATTCGGCGGTTTTTCCGCCCAATCAATTAGCGACCGACTCGAGGATTCTGAGGCAGTCGCTGTGGTGACGGCGGACGGAGGCTGGCGGCGCGGTAAAGTAGTAGAGCTCAAGGCTTCAGTCGATGAGGCGCTTGAGGAAAACACGACCGTAAAAAATGTCTTCGTGCTCAAGCGCACAGAAAACGAAGTAACGATGCGTAATGGCCGCGACCACTGGTGGCACGAAGAAATCGAAGGAGCATCGGAAGAATGCCCAGCTCTCGCTTTCGATTCTGAGCACCCGCTCTTCATTCTCTACACCTCCGGCTCCACCGGAAAACCCAAAGGAATCCTCCACACCTCCGGCGGCTATCTTACCGGAGCCTACACGACCTATCGGTATATCTTCGACTACAAGGACAATGACGTCTTCTGGTGCACCGCAGATGTAGGCTGGATCACGGGACATAGCTATGTCGTCTACGGCCCCATGGCCAATGGAGCCACCCAGGTCTTCTACGAAGGCGCACCGAATCAACCAGACTTTGGCCGCTTCTGGCAGATTGTGGAAGACTACAAAGTATCCGTATTTTACACCGCACCCACTGCTATTCGCGCGTTCATCAAGGCAGGAGACAGTTTCCCCGAGGGACGCGACCTTTCGAGCCTTCGGCTACTTGGATCGGTCGGCGAGCCAATCAATCCCGAAGCCTGGATGTGGTATCATACAAAGATCGGCGGCGAGCGCTGCCCAATCGTCGACACCTGGTGGCAGACTGAGACGGGAGCAATTCTCATCAGCCCCCTCCCAGGCGCGACGCCACTGAAGCCCGGCACCGCGACACTCCCCTTCTTTGGAATCGATGCCGCCATAGTCGATGAGACCGGCAAAGAAGTCGCTGCAAATGAAGGAGGGAAACTCGTTATCAGGAAGCCATGGCCCTCAATGCTCCGTGGGATTTACCGCGATGAAGCACGCTTTAAAGAAACCTACTGGGACGAATATTGGGACCAAGGCTTCTATCTAGCCGGTGATGGCGCACGCCGCGACGAAGATGGGAACTTCTGGATCGTTGGCCGCCTCGATGACGTCCTCAACGTCTCCGGCCACCGCCTCGGCACCGCCGAAGTAGAAAGTGCCCTCGTAGCACACCCCGCAGTCGCCGAAGCCGCCGTAGTAGGAAAACCACACGAAATCAAAGGCCAAGGAATCGTCGCATTCGTCACGCTCAAAACGGAATCGAACGCCTGCGACGCACTCTCCGCGGAGCTTCGCAACCACGTCGGCACCCAAATTGGAGCCATCGCAAAACCCGATGAAATCCGTTTCGCCGCAGGCCTCCCCAAGACACGCTCGGGTAAAATCATGCGCCGCCTCCTCAAAGAAATCTGCGCCTCCGGCACCGTATCTGGAGATACCACCACGCTCGAAGACTTCAACGTCGTCGCCGCGCTTCAACAAACCTCCGAAGATTGAGTGTCATTGACATGCAGGAACGGGTGCGACACCCTGGCCGCCACTCAATTTTATAAAATCCCACCTCTTTTGCCGCTCTCACATCCATGAACGCCGCCGCGTACCAGCTCAGTAAAGTCGCCCGTTTCTTCGGATTCCGCTTCGAAAGAAATCGCCTTGCCGCGCTCACCCGCGAATCGCAATTCCTTCAGGAAGCCATCGATCTCCTCGGACGTGCCGCATGGCAAGACACCAGTGAGATCGATGACGTCGCTGTCGAATTCTGGCAAATTCGCGACACCGAGCAAAAGCAAGTCGCCCTCAAGGAGCAGATGGAAACAATCAAAGCGGAATCACAGACACTCGAAGAAGAGCGCGCCCGCATCGAGCACCAATTCAGCACCGAGATCAATGAGCTCAAAGAGCAAAAAATCGAAATCATGGGCCAAGCCATCGGCCTCATGCGCGATAACGACGCCTCAAAGGCAAATCTAGAGCGGGTGAAACGCCGCTACGCAGGAATGAAGCTCCGCCTCAAAGCAATCGAAGAAGGGAACCATCCCGGCGGCGACGATCCTGCTCAGCTACAGCAAATGATGGACGATCTCAAAGCCACCTATTCCCAGATGCAAGGCGGCCTCGAATCCGGCTCATCCGAAGTGAAAACATTCGAAACTCAGATCGCCGAGGTCGATTCCAATCTCGAAACCCGAAAAAGCGCCCTCCGCGCCGCCTCCGCAGAAATCGTCGGCCAGATCGGCAAAGCCGCAAAGCAGCTCGCCGATCTCTCCGCCCAAATCGGATCATTACAAAATTCGAAAAACGCACTCGCCAATCGCATCGGACACTTCCTCTCCCAACACGTAGAGAGCCCACCACCTGAAGTGAAAAGCGTTCTCCGAAAGCACGGCGCCCTCACCTCCAAGATCAAGTATTTCCGACGCTCGATCCACTACAACCAGCGCCTCTCGCGCGGCATGTAGCCCAAAAATTACTTAGGAAAACCTAGGGTTGCTAAAATCTAGCAGCCATCTATTTTTATGGTTTTTATAACCATGAGGATAGTCCTTGCTCTCTTTTTCGCATGCCTGCTCTGGATGAGTTTCCAAAAACGGGAACCCATCAAAGCATTCCTCGCGCGTGAACTCAGCGCCTTGATCGACCCCATCGAGACGCTCGATCAAGCAAGCTTCCTCGCCGAACTCACGAGCCGAGCCAATGCCGCCTCCGAAACCTCAAAAAAAACCCCCCTCGCGCTCACCGCCAGCACCGATCTTCAATTCTGGCTCAGCCAGCGCTCCATAAATGGGCAACTCGGAGATCTCAGCGCCATCACCAGCGCCATCAAAGACACAATGCCCACCTTCGCCGAAGTCGAAGCCATTGAATTCAAAGCCCGCCGCCAAACCGAACTCCTCGATGAATTCACCCGATGGATCCACACCCGCCCCCCCGGACTCACCCACCTCGCGACATTCCTCATCCGCACGCCCGATGAAGATCGCGTAAAAGGAATCACCATCGCCTGCCGGAAACTCCCACGCTTCACCCCCACACTACTCAATTCCGACCACGCTGAATTTTTCAGCACCTGCGCCTTCTGCGAAGACGAGCACCCCGTCTCCGTCGAGCGCAATCCCCTCGGTCGCTTCCTCCACTGCCCCAGCTGCTCCCGGAATTACGGCATCCTCTTCCAAGACCTCGAAGGCCGCTACCACCACGCAAACCAATTTCTCACCGGCTTCGAGCCCCCATCCTTCGTCCCCCGCGCCGATCCCGATGACCTCGATGGACGCCACTTCGAGATGACCACCATCTGGAAAGCCGTCGTCGATCACTGCCGCTACGAAACCGATATCCTCGGCCTCGCCGGACAAGGCGAGCAATGGCAATTCGCCTCACAAACCCACGCCTACGCCAACGGCGACTGCGAAGACACCTCCATCCTCCTCGTCGATTGGCTCATCGCCCGCGGATTCGACGCCCGCGTCGCCCTCGGCTGGGCACAAACCGCCGGCGGCGAGACCACCGGCCACGCCTGGGCCGTCTGCCGCATCGGAAGAGAAGAATTCATCCTAGAATCCACTCCCCACTACTACGATCCCCAAGGCCCACCCACGAATGCCGAAATCGGCAACCTCTACCTCCCATACGCCCTCCTCAACCGCGGCACCACCTACTTCCGCCGCACCGAAGGCTGGACCCCCACCTACTACTCCAGCCACGATTGGGAAGCCATCACCACCCCACCCCTCTCACCCGAAGAAATCCCCAAAATCGCAGAAACCGCCGGCTCCGTAGCCACCGCCCACCGCTGGATCCACGGCCGCCTCCACTTCAACGACCTCTCTCGGTAGGTGACGGGAATGTCACCATCCCCCCTGCACCAAACGGCCCCCTCTATGCTTAATATCGATTCACCCCATCGAATCATTAAGCAAGACAATGGCCATCCCCTCACGCTCCACCAGCCGCTCCTACCTCATCGCCACCTACCGCAGCCTTGCCGGTAAAACCGCACACGCCCACTTCCGGCTCTCCGAAATCATCGAGCACTGTGCTCAAGCCACAGCACACACCGAAGACAAAGACGTCTTAAGCGCCGCCGCCTATCTTCAAGAATGCGGAATCGTCCATGGATCGCGAAGTAAAGCATCCTACTCCAAAGAAATGATCGAACGCGACTTCGGCGAGCACCTCGATCCATCCGACACCCCAGACGCCGCCCTGCTAGATTGTATCCTCCACCACGGCTCCTCATCCACCCCCGCCGCCACCCCCGAAGGGCGGCTCATGAAAATCATCTACACCTACGCCATCACCCACTACCTAGATTTCATCAGCCTGAAATCTCGAGTATCAAATACCAGCTTCGAAGCCCTCCAACACCAGCGAATCAGCACCTACACCCAGCTATTCAAAACCCACCCAAGAGGCCCCCAAATCGAAAAAACCCTCCAAGACATCTTCCTCCTCCGCCAAGCACCATCGGAAACCAAATGGCACAAAGAACTCACCAAGCTCCACCGCATCTACCCCCACTCCCTCAAGCGACTAGCACAAAAATCCATCGCCAGCTAATCCAAGGTATTCGTAGACGCACCTCCGAAAAAAAACGATTCTCAAACAAATCGAAGCATTAAAAAATCGACATCGCTTCAAAAAAATCGACCCAGAAAATTAATAATATAGCAAAAGTTTCAATTAAGCCTCAAAAATGAAACTTTTCGCTTTTCTGATCCACCATCCTGGCTAGCATCGCCACGAGCACTTCACTGCTCACTCACCATGCTGCCTGCCCAATCTCTCATCCCTTGGCGTGCCCTCATCTCAGGGTTCCTCATCGCCCTCTCCTCAAGCCTCCCCGCGAGCCCACTGATTCTCACCGCCCCCCCGGTTTCCTACGGTGGCCCTCGCCACGACAAGCCTTCCACCGGCCCAGTCACCCTCGATCCCGATCACCTAGGCTTCACCGTCACCGGAAACCGCTGGCTGAAAATCCCCTTCGATTACACCATCACCCCCCACACGGTTCTAGAAGTCGAAGCTCTCATCTCCATCCAAGGCGAAATCCACGCCATCGGCCTCGAAAATAACAACCGCATTAGAGGTGGCCGTAAACGCCTCTTCCAGCTCCACGGCACCCACCCCATGAGGAGAATGTATCAGCTTGAAGACTCCCAGCGATACACAGGCTCCGGCTGGCAAACCTTCGCCATCCCCATCGGCCAATACTACACCGGCTCAGCCAATTCGATCGCCTTCGCAAACGACCACGACGCC
>CALAIY010000088.1 GCA_937922595.1 uncultured Verrucomicrobiales bacterium
GCCGATTGCCCCGAAGACATCGCCACATCCGCTGCCGAAGCCGTCTTCAAAGACATCGATGAGCTCGAAGCCGAAATCTCCCGCTACCAACCCGGCTCGGACCTTACAGCCATCAAAGCACTCACCGCCGGCCAATCGCTCCAAATTGGGCTCGCCACCTACGATTGCCTCTCCCTCGCCCAAGACGTCGCCACCGCGACACACAACGCATTCGATTGCGCCGTCGCCAATCTCTGGGAAGCCTGGCGCACACCTTCAGGCACCCTAGCCGAGCCCGACGAATCCGCCCTCGCCGAAGCACTTGCCACCTCCGGCTCCCAGCGCTTCACCCTCGACCCTAGCGGTATGACAATCACCGTACACTGCGATCATCTCGGACTTGATCTCGGCGGCATCGGAAAAGGATACGCCCTCGATCAAGCCGCGGAAATCCTGCTAGAAGATTTCGGCATTTCCCGCGCACTACTCAATGCCGGCGAAAGCACCGTGCTCGCACTCCAGCCCCCCAAAGACGCCGCATCCTGGGTCATTGGCGCAGGAGCTCCCGGCCAAAGCCACTCACTCATAGATAGCGCACTCTCCGGCTCCGGCTTCTCCGTACAAGGCTCCCACATCATCGATCCCCGCTCCAGCCGCCCCGTCCCCCTTCGCCCCGAGCGCGAACACGTCTGGGCCATCGCCCCCACCGCCGCTCTCGCCGATGCACTTTCCACCGCCTTCATGGTCATGAAGACTGAGGAAACGACCGCCTTTTGCAATGAACTCGATGGTGTCGATAGTATCCTACTTGAAGCACCACCGGAATAAGCCGCCAGCTTCTCACTCCTCTTGCCGTGTCCGATCAAAATAAAGCCCCCCTCGCCGTCGGCATCATCCTTGTAGGAACGGTCGTTGCCCTCGTCGTCCTAAGCCTTCGCGCCGGTGGTAAATGGTCATTTCAGACCGATGAGGACACCGCCTCCGCTGCTGAAGCTATTGGATTCGAGAAATCCCCCGCCCCGCGTGGCTGGGGCTCCGATGACATGGAGAAAAGAAAAGGCACCTTCGATAAAGGCCCGCTCGATCTCCTACTCGGCAGTTTCGTAGAAGCATTTCTCAATGCAAAAGCTCCAATTGCTGGAGAAGCACTCCTCCGCTTCCAAGACGATGCATCCTACCAAAAATTTCTCGCTTCCACGAAAACTCTCGGCCTCGATATCCACGGGCAGATCCCCGGACTGCGCACCGTACGCGTCGCCGCCGATAACTTCTCCGATCTAAAAAACGCCCTCCGCCCATTTGAAGACGACCTTGATTCGGTAGCCCCAAATACCATCGCCAGTATCCCCACACTTCCGCCCAACCGCGAGCCCGCAAACCGAGGAACTACCAATGCCCCAACCGGCTTCGAATCCACCTCCATTTCAGATTTTCTCGGCATCCCCCCCCAAACCTCCCAATCTTCCAGCTTCGGCCAAGGAGCCACCGTCGCCGTCATCGATAGTGGAATCGATCTCTCCGCCCCCGTCTTCGAAGGCAAAAACATCCAATTCACCGACCTCCTCGATCCCACCAATTCAACGCCAATTGATAACTACCAAGACGGCCACGGTACCCCCGTCGCCGGACTCATCGCCGAGCTAGCCCCCGGCGCAGCATTCGATATCTACCGAGTCGTCGGAGAAGATGGCATGACCAATGCATTCAGCATCGCCGAAGCAATCACCCTCGCCACCGAGCAAGCACCCACGGCAATCAACATCTCACTCGGCGGCCCCGATCCCAATCCAGTCCTTCTAGAAGCGGTAAACCTAGCCCTTGCCGCAGGCATCCCCCTCACCGTCGCCACCGGAAATGAAGGACAAAACGGCCCCTCCTACCCCGCCGCATTTCCAGGTGTCTACGGAATTACCTCAGTAGATTCAAACAACCAGGTTCTCGATTTTTCAAACCAACTCCTCCCCGATGGCCTCGGCTTTTCCGCCCCCGGATTTGGCGTCCCTATTTTCGGTCGAGATGGAGCAGAGCTACTTGGAAGCGGCACCTCATTTTCCTCACCCATCGCCACCGCCACCGGTATCATCGTCGCCCAGGAATTCGGAGTCTCCCCCGCCGAAGCCTTCGACATCGTATCTGGGTTTTCCATCGATCGTGGTCGCCCCGGCCCCGACCCCGATTACGGATTCGGCACCCCAGACCTACAATCCGCCTTCTGGCAATTCGATACCCAAGCCCGAAACGATCTCGTAATCGGCTCCCACCACATCACCGTAGACGAAAGCGGAAACCGCACCCTGGAAGCACCGGTGCAAAACTTAGGGAACCGCGAAATCGGAGACTTCCCCGTCGATATCATTACCAACGGAAAAACCGAGCAACTCACCGTGGAAGGATTACTCCCCGGACAAGGCACATCAATTTCGATCCCGCTGAATGAAAACACCAGCATCATCGGCACCCTAGCCCGACAGCCAGGCAACAGACCAGACGCCAGAACTCAAAACAACGGCATCCAAAGCACCTTCGGACCATAAGTTCCGGCTCGAATTTAAAAGCCCTCTTTTAAACAATGCGGACGGCTGTCCCGCGCAAAAGAGATGCGGAATCTTCACACGCGGAAGATTCGAAGACGGCACGTTTCGCGGAGCCGACCAAAAGTGCCCAAGAGCGCCAACGAAGATCGAGAAGAAATTCGCTCGATTCACCACCGGGTGGAGTGACCTGAACCCGATACCTGATTTCGAGCCGACGGCGGAGACGAAACGCCGTCATGAAATCCACGCGCTCAAGCCGTGGACGAAGTGCCATGAAAGCATGAATGACGGTTTCCGGCACGCCGCTCGTTACAGCGTACCGGAAATCCAAAAGTGCGTCCGCAAGCATACGATCCCCGCTCTCGTGAGCCTGCGCCGTAGCACAAGTCACGAGATCCGCCACACGAGCGGTGAGGAGATCAGTAATGGTCGGGGGAGACACAGAATAGAGCCTCTTGGCCTATTTGAGGTGGGAGAGAAGCATCCAAAGGTGCTTCTCGTGGACTCGGAGGCGCTCGATGAAGAGGTCTTCAGATTCGGTATCTCCGGCGTCACCAGCGGCCTTGCGGCCGACTTTCGCGCGCTCAATCAGTTTTTCATGCCCTTCGGCAAGGCCGGCCATAAAATCTTTGGCGGAGAGGCGCCGCTCCATTTCTTCAACGGGCGACATCGCAGCAAGAGTGGCGAGGCCACCCGGAGGGAAAGCGTCCATGGTGCGAATGTGCTCGGCTACGAGATCGACGCCGGTGAAAAGCTCCTCGTATTGCGTCTGGAGGAATGTGTGAAGGGCGAAGAAATCGGGACCCACGACGTTCCAGTGAGCGAGATGCGTCTGAGCGAGTAGAGCGTAGGTATCAGCAACGAGGAATTCGAGGCTGGTGACGATCTGGGAAGCCTGATCGGTGGATGGTTGGATAGCAGTGGACATGGTATAATTACGTTTTTTAAACGTATCATATTACACACACAAAATAGCGCTACCTTGCTAGATCTTGACGCCCTTTGCCTCGGCCGCAGCGAAAAGAGCAGTGCGAATATCTGCGGCTACCTCTGTCATCGGGCGGGCAGCATCCACAAGCTGGCAGCACTCGAGATCTTTAGCCTTGAGGAACATTTCCCGTGCTGCGGTGAGCGCATCCTCATTTTCGAAAGCATTCGGCGTATCACCACGCTTCCGGATACGATCAAGGCCACCAGCGGGATCAAGATCCAACAGGAAAAACAGATCTGGACGAGGAGCGAACGCTTCATTGCGCTCAATGATCTCCCAGAAATCGAATCCACGAATTCCCTGGTAGGCTGCCGTGGAGAAATAGTAGCGATCTAGCACCACGACGCCGCCGGCTTCCAGAGTGGGACGAATCGTATTTTCAACATGCTCCTGACGGTCTTTGAGGAAATACTCCAGTTCGTCTTCAGGTGAGAGGCGCCCAGCTTTAGCAGATTCACGAAGCTTAGTGCCCCAGGGGCCAGAAGTGGGCTCTTTGCTGTAGGCGCAGCGAATTCCACGTTCGCCAAAAAGCTGAGCAGTAAGGGCGGACTGAGTTGTCTTCCCTACCCCATCTATACCATCAAATACGATGAGGAGTCCGCCGGGGAAAGGTGATTGCATACCGCGTCTTTTAGAAAAGTGGTACACCTGAAGGGACTCGAACCCCTAACCTTCTGATTCG
>CALAIY010000089.1 GCA_937922595.1 uncultured Verrucomicrobiales bacterium
CGATATCCTCGACTCAAGCGAATCATAGTTAAACAATCCCGGAGAATCGGAGTGAGTGAATATGAAGCCAGGTCACCAGGCAGGCCCCGAGGCCAGGAGTAGTGAGATCGTGAGGGAACCCAGCGTTTAGCCAGCACGAGCTATGGCACGACGCGCCGGGCGACCGATTCATCAAAATGACCGTCCCGGGGAGCTACGGTCGCATTCCCCGTCTCGTTGAGGGGCGGCTTAGGATGCGGCCGGGGAGCATCTTGGAATACCTCGACAGGCTCGCGCTTTCCGATCTTCTTTTCGGCGATAACCAGTTTTTTCTCGGTGCCGTTGAAGATGGGGGTTCTCTGAGAATTCTGACGGAGCAGCCTGTCGTGGTCGGCGAGCGGCCCAGCCTCGGGGAGATTAGTCATTTTATGAGGTGCGCTGGTTTTACGCAGGCTGGAGCCGAGCCCGTATTTTTCAGTGAGCAGTATCGCGTCGCGATTTTCGATTGCCACCAGGGCAATTTTCTACGCGGCGCGACCGGTCAGATTTTCCCGTTCGATGTCATCCCTGTCCGGGCGGATGAGAATCTTATGGGAGCAGTGAAAGCACTAGGAGGTCACTAGCGGTATGTTTGAGTTTTGGGGGTGTTGGGCTCCGGCGGGGAAGAGGCGGAGCTCTTTGCTCCAGGCGTACGGCATGTTATTGGGTGAGGGTGTGGCGGGTGCGGAGCCAGTGGGTTGCTGGGGCGGTGTATTGGGTGCGGTTGTTTGGGAAGGGTTCGGTGGAGGTGGCGAGGCCATTGCTGGTGGCGGCGACGTAGAGGGTGCCGGAGGTGGCGAGGTCGACGACATCGGAGGCGAAGGAGCTGCCTTCGGGGGCGGGGATTCTGCCGCCGGGATTCCAGGTGAGGCCGCGGTCGCGGGAGATGGCGGTGGAGCCGGCTTTGCCGCCAGCGACGATGGTGGTGCCGCTGGCACAAACGGCGTCGAGATCATCCGGGACGGGGAGGGGACTGCGGAGGGTGAGGGCTTCGATCTGGTCCGTGGTGATCGCTGGGGCGGTAAGTGTGCTGAGCAGGAAGGCGGTGAACAGGTAGGTGGCGGTGGCTCTCATCACCTTATGTTAGTTAGAAACTATCTTGGTTTTATAGGATTTCTTTTGGAGTTTCTATTCTAGGATCCAGCGGATGCGCATGTAGAGGGGGCCGGGATCGTCTTGGGGGCGGCCGGTGACGCGGGCTTTGATGGTGTCTGTGTTGCCGGTGGTGGTGGTTTCTTGGAGGACGCCGGTATTGGTCCAGCTTGCGAGATCGGGGGAGAATTCTACTTGGGTGGTGAGGCCGGGGATGGCGGTGCGCTGGGTGAAGGTGATTTCGGGGCCGAAGGGGGTTTGTTGTGGGATGGTTAGGAAATTGGGGGTGGCTTTGGTGGGATCGGTGCGGCGGGCGTATTCGGCGAGGTTGGGTTGGCCGTCGGAATCGAAGTCTTGGGAGGGGGCTGTGTTTGGGGCGCCGAGGGGGAAGTTATTGAGCACCCAGCCTTGGTAGCCAACGGATTCGCCGGCGGTGCTGAGGATGAGGCCGTTTTGACCGACGAGGACGGTGACGCCGTTGCCTTGGGCGATGCCGTTTGCGCGGAGCGCGGAGGGGAAGTTGGCGGTGGTGTTGGTGCTGAGGTCGGTAGGATCGGCGAAGTAGCGGAAGGTGCCTTGCGAACCGAAGAGGAAGATGCCGAGATCGGGATCGGTGGCAGAGCCTTGGGAGAAAACGCGTGGGGGATCGGCTTCGGGATCGCCACCGGGATCGATGCCCCAGGTGGTGCCGTCTTCACTGATGACAATTTCGGAGAAGGAGGAGCTGAAGGCGACGAACCTACCTCCGGCGTATTCTACGGAGACGAAATTTTTTGTATCTTCGACGCCGGTGACTTGTGGGGTCCAGGTGATGAAATCTGGGCTGGTGATGACGTCGCCATCGAAGCCGACGGCGGCGTAAATGCCTTCGCCGTAGGCGATGTCGCGGGGCCAGAATGCTTCGTCGATAGTGGCGGGGGTGAAGGCGGCGCCATCGGTGCTGGAGTAGAGGCTGCCTCCGCGTCCGAAGATGGTAAAACGGTCGTTGATGTAGCGGAGGTCTGCGGAGGAGGTGGTGATTTCATCGAGATCGCGGGCGCTCCAGTTGGTGCCATCAGTGCTGGTGATGAGGGCGGGGCCGCCGCCGATGAAGCCAAGGATGGCGATGCGTTCGCCGTCGGTGGCGATTTCAGAATTGAAGCCGTCGCCGCCAGGGATTTGGTAGGCGAGAGACCATACTTTACCGGTGGGGCTGGTGTAGATACGGCCGGTGGAATTTTCGGCGGTGATGAATTTGCCGGCGGCGAAAATGACAGAATTGAAGTTATCGCCGAGGCGTTGGGAGCGATCGGTCCAGGTATCTTCGCCGGGGGTGAGGGTGCCGATGTAGGCGGAGAAGATGCCGCTGGTGGCGACGGTGTTTCCGAGCGCAGCGAGGGGGCCGATGCGGGCGAAGTTACTACCGCGATCAAGTTCGGTGTAGGTGGTGAGATCGGTGGTGGCTGCAGCTCCACCGAAAGCGCTCGAGATGACGTAGCGGGTGCCATCGTGGACGACGGATTCCGGAGCACCGCCAAGGTCTGATGCGGCGTAATCTTGGGCGGTCCAGGTGGTGCCATCAGGGCTGGTGTAGAGTGCGTCGGTGCCGCCGGCGAGGAAGAGGCCGTTGGCGAAGGAGACGCTAGAAAACTCGTTGGTGAAGCCGCCGGTGCCATCGAAAGTGAGGGTCCAGGAATCGCCGTCTGTGGAGCGGAGGAGCTGGCCATTGTCGCCGCCTGCGACAAAGGCACCGTTTCCGAAGGCTACGGAGGCGAGGTTGTTTGTGGTGGGGACGGTAGAGGCTTCGTTCCAGGTGGTGGCATCCGGGCTCCAGCCAATACCGCCACTGCGGCCTACGGCTACGAAACGCCCGCCGCCGTATGCCGCGCCGAGCCCGAGCGAGCCGCTGCCGAAAGCGAAGCGGGTGCTGGTGGACCAGGTATCGAGGTCGGTGGAGACGTGGTATTCGCCGAAAGTGGTGAGGAGAGTGCGGGTGCCATCGGTGGCGATGGCCTGGGCGGGATTCGTGCGCGTGAGGCCGGGAACGCTGGACGTGCGCGACCAGCGGGAGCCATCCGCGGGAGCGGTGATGACTTCGCCGAGAGTGGTCACGGTGACGAAGCGGTCGCCAATGGCGGCGATGACACTGTAGTCGCCCGCAGAGGGGAGTGGGCTGCGGTTCGTGAGGGCAGCGAGTTCTTCGGGAGTCACCGCGTTCGCGGAAACGGCGGATAGTAAAAGGGCGAGGGCAGTTCTCATAATTCTCTCTAGGCAAATGAAAGTCCGAGATTACAGACTTTCTTTTATCGGCTCCGAGATGTGCCACGCTGAGGGAGCACCTATGAAAAGCATTCTTCCTTTATTCGCCCTTCTGCTACTCACTCAATGCAGTACTCCTGAGTCTCAGACTTCCGGATCTGGGAGTGTGCCGATGGTGGCGCGTGGCGGTTTCCAAGAGATTATTAACGTCTCGGCCTACGATCCCAAGGAACGGCAGCGAAAGGGGAGGAGTTATTCGCAGCATGACGTTTCTGCTCTGAGGGCGAATGGAGCTAAGGGGCTCATCGCCCGAGCGGGTAAGGGGGGGAAGCTTGATGATAAGTGCGTGGCTTTCCTCAATTCGGCAGATAAGGCTGGGCTCCTTCCTGGGATCTACTACCGAGTGCAGAAGCACGTGAGCCCAGAGCGGCAGGCGGATCAATTCGTGCGCCGCGCGCAAGCGCTTGCGAGAATGCGTTCGTGGTCTGCGCCCTCACTCCTCCTCTGTGGCGATTACGATGGGGATCTGCCGCTTTCTTCGATTTTGCGCTTTATGGATCGGGTGGAGCAACGCACCGGCGTCATCCCGGTCTCTTATTTAGAAAATAGCCAGCAGCTCAAGCTGCAAACGCGTGCTGCCGATCGCCGCACTAAATCCCGCTTGGCGCGTGCGCCCTATTGGCTTGCGCTCTATTCGCACACGAGTGGGGATGGCCCTGTCTTTCCTGCTCCCGGCACTCCTCGGAATCTCGTGAAGCAATATGATCTTTGGCCGACGTGGACGATGTGGCAATACGGCGGCGTCTCCTGGGAAAACGGCCGCTCCCGCCCAAAGGTGTACAACCACGGCCGCTACCGTTTTTCTCCCTACTTCGGAAGCATGGATCGACCGCTTGAACGCAATATCTTTCGCGGATCACAGGCGCAGCTTGTCAATTTTTGGGGACGCCATGGGTTGCCGCTGAGGTAGTTTTGAAGACCTATCCCAAGCAATAGCTTTCGCTTTTGCGGCTCAGAAAATCGCGGCAGCACTGGCTTTTTCCAAATCGAAGACTTCAAGAAAATGGGTGGTTTTTCGGACCATAGTTTATAAGCGGCTTCGATGATGGAGGCGTTTTGCTTCGGACATAGTGATGGTAGATTGGCGTGATCCCATCCGATTTTCGAGAAACGAGGATTTCTGCGAATATTGTGGCCACGTGATCAAGTCTCAGTGGTATCCATTCGCTATCTAGATAGACTATAAGCTCTCACTTTGAAAAGAAACTCTCAGCTCCCCCTACTTGCCGCACTCGTAGTGATTGGCGCTATTGCATTTGCGGCTACCAGGCAGAATGCCGGTGAAAGCGCTCAATCCGGCCAGAATCAATCAGATGTGCTATTAGTCACTCTCGATCTTCCCGCTGGGCTACCGGACAAATTCTCGATCACAATTCCCTATCCCGACGAGCCTCTGCTCCTCAATTTGGAGAAAAATGCCACCTATGGTAAAAATACGCGGTTTCTTATCGATGATGGATCCGGGAAACTCTCACAGGTCGATAGCGGTAAGGATGGTGGCTACCTTGGAAAAGTAGCAGGAAATCCGGATTCCACAGTAAATGCGCTCATTGATCAATCCGGCCTCTCGGCAAATATCATCCGGCCTGGCGAAGCGGAGCTTCGAATCGAGCCATTAGGAGATAGTGAAGGCACCCACCGTATCTCTTCTGGAAATATTGATAGCCGATACCTAGAGCTTTTTAATGATGATGGAGCTTCCCTCCTCCCGCAGCAGGTGAGCGAGATAGCAGCTTCTCGAGCTCCGATTATGGTTTCAGATACTTTGGATGGTGCCGTTTCGGGGAATTCCCTCAGCAGCTCCACCGCTACACTGCGTCCGGAGCGAGTAATGAAAGTGCTCGAATATGAAATCGGTGTCGAGATCGGATCACGAGCATTCTTTGCGGATTCAGCTTACGGAGGCGACCTCGAAAAAGCCCAGAAAGTGGCGAAATCGATCGTTGGAAATCTCGACTCTCGCTACCTCCATGGAGCTGGAATTAAGCACCGGCTCGGTACCGTGATTATCCGGACCAATGCGAAGACCGATCCCCTGCGCGATAGCGTCACTGCGACTGGCGGCTCAAAGAATTCGAGACAGAGTCTTTCTGCTTTCAAAAAGTATTGGAACGCGCACCCGAAGGAAGTCGGCGAGAGCCACGACCTTGCTGTCTATCATGTGAAATCTGCTCCATCAGGACTGGCATATGTAAACAGCGTTGGTTCGGGAAATCGCTATGCGACTTCCGGCGGGAATGGTGCCACTAGCTGGGCGGGCGGCACGATCGTGCATGAATTTGGCCATTCTTGGGGGCTTGCTCATACCGACAGCTCTGGATTTTTCTATGAAAACCGCCCCCGAAAATCTAGCGGTGAAAATTCCGCTGGTGGAAGAGAATATTTCATCAGCGTGATGCATGGAGGAGGGAATCATAATATCGGGCGCCTAGCTACTGACGAGGCTAACTTAGTCTACCGCAATAAACTCAAGAAATACAAATACGGTGATCTCGTCGCTGAGCCACCAGCAATTAAACCATTTGGGCACCGAGATTCTGCGGATTGTGAGACGGGCAAGCCAATCACGATCGATGTTATTGCGAATGATTACGATGCGAACAATGATATATTAGATGTCGAAATTCTCGATACGCGTAGTTTTAAAGGAGGAAAAATTACGCTCTCAACAGGAACGGGGCCGGGCAGAAGAAATGAACTCATTTACACCCCACGCTCCGGGTTCACAGGGAAGGATTTTTTCCACTACACTGTATTCGATACTTCTGGCCGTACTGATTGGGGCGCGGTGCATCTGAACGTCTCTGGTCCGGTATCGGTAGATACCACGCTCAAAGAATATAGATATGATTTCGGATCGACGACTTCTCCCGTCGAATCTGGCTGGACGAAAATGGCCACCGAGACCGAAGGTGAAATTTTCTGGAAGCTTGGCTCCCGGCAATCGCTTCAATTCAAAGATGGCGGCTCCAGTGGGAAGGGGAAAAATCTCACTCGAGACTACGTCACTTACGCGCATCGCGGGACACTTAATCATAAGCTGGCCAATGGCCTCTGGTCTGTATCGCTGACGCTTGGAGGAGGCTCGGAAGCCCAGGATAATATCTGGGTAAAAGCAGAAGATACTAAGCTGGCGTCTGGCGAAGATGTGGAAGCAGGCGCGCTGGTGGAAGTGTCCGCGCAAGTCACCGTGAAGGATGGGGAGCTAAATCTCGATATCGTAGATGCCGGTGGGCAGAGCCGCAGATGGGCACTTACGAATCTCTCTCTAAAGCGCCTTGGCAATCTTCCACATAAGGTCAATCTCGCAAAGAAACGCTACAGCTACGATTTCGGCCCCACTGGCTCTGATCTCCAGCGTGGCTACACTGAAATAAGCCCTGAGACGAATGGAGATATTTTCTGGAGCGGCGAAGCAGTAGAAGCCAAGCAGACAGATCCCAATGAAGATCCTGGTGATCTTAATCGTGATTTCATCACAGGTGAAGAGGCTTCGGTGCTAAATCACAAGATCGCGAATGGCACCTGGCTGGTGGCGGTCACGATGGGGAGCTCTGATGATGCCTATTTGGGAATGGCGCTCTCAGCGGAAGGGGTACTCGTGAGTGATAAGATCGATTCTCCAGCTGGGCAGTTTTCCTACGTTGATGAAAATCACGCGAGTGTGAAACCTACTTTCTTTAAAGTGGAAGTCACGGATGGGGAATTGAATCTCGAATTCTCCTGTAAGGAAGAGGGTGATAATGGGTGGATCGTCAATAGCCTACTACTAAAGCAAGGATAACTCCCCGATCATATCCTACTGCTCTTCACGGGTGAAGGTGTAAGTGCTGGCATCGGATTGATCTTTATCAAAAGTGTAGCCGGCAACTTTGAAGCGCTTCAGGGCTTTGGGGTCAGTGAGTTGCTTGCGGATGATGTGATTGGCCATCATGCCGCGAGCGCGTTTGGCGTAGAAGCTGATGATTTTTTGCTTGCCGTTCTTGGTGTCTTTGAAGACGGGGGTGATGATCTGGCCTTCGAGCTGGGCGGGGACTACGCTGGAGAAGTATTCGTTGCTGGCGAGGTTTACGAGGGTGTCGGTTTTGGCCTCGGCCATGGCGTTGTTGAGGGCGGTGGTGATCTTGGTGCCCCAGAATTGGTAGAGGTTCGTGCCACGCTTGGTATCGAGCTTGGTGCCCATTTCGAGGCGGTAGGCCTGCATGAGATCGAGGGGGCGGAGGATGCCGTAGAGGCCGCTGAGGATGCGGAGGTGCGCTTGAGCGAAGGCAAAGTCTTCCTTGGTGTATTCGCCGGTTTCTATGTCGGTGTAGACGTCGCCTTTAAAGGCGAGGAGGGCGGGCTTGGCGTTCGCTTCGGTGAAGGGAGTTTTCCAGGAATGGAAGCGGTCGTGATTAAGTTGGCTGAGTTTTTCGCTGATGCCCATGAGTTGCCCAATGTCTTCGGGGGCGAGCTCGCGGAGTTGTTTTACCAGGGCGCGGGAATCGGTGAGGAAATCCGGTGTCGTGGATTTAGCGGGGCAGTTGTGATCGCCGAAGTCGAGTGTCTTGGCGGGAGAGATTACGGTGAGCATTAGAAAATATGAGAAGGAAATAGTGAAAAGGGAAATGCAATGTGGCACAATGAGAGATGATTCGGCGACGTGCATTTCTTGGTGGATTGGGAGCCTGTCTATCAGGATGCGCCTCGGTACCGACTGGTGGAGGGATATGGGGGAGGGAAGTGCTGGCGGTCGCGGAGCGCTACCGATTGCACCGCTGGAGGCCCACGGTGGCGAATGTCTTTCATGGGGAAGATGCTTTCGGGGTGCGAGTGGATACGCCGGATACGAGCTACCGACCCCCGGGAAAAAGGCCGGGATGGTGGAACCCCGGTGAAACGAACGTGGGAATTCCTTACCAGTGGGGCGGATTCGATACGCCCGAGTCTTTTGATCGGAAGGTAGCCGCTGGGTTTGCTGCGGGTGATGTCTACACGCCGCTGAAGCGGAAACTGCTCTACGATGGCGTGAGCCGGAAGGCTTGTGGAATCGATTGCTCAGGCTTCATCTCGCGATGCTGGGGGCTTCCAAGGGCATACTCAACGCGCGAGCTCCAAGGGCTTTGCGAACCGCTGGGGGAGTTTGCGCGGATGCGCGCGGGTGATCTAGTGAATAAGCACAATGTCCACGCGCTGCTCTTCGATCGCTGGCTGGATCCAGGGAAGACGCAATTCGTGGCCTACGAGACGGGATCGGAGCCCACCTGGAAGGTGCTGCGACACGCGATTGCCGTGAGCTATGTAGCAGGCAAGGGCTATCGGCCATTTCGCTATCGAGCGATGGCTTAGTCGTCTAGCAAATCGTCGCCGTCGTCGATGATAGGATCGTCCTCATCTTCGTCCTCATCATCTCCGAGGGGGAAAGAATCGGCGTCCTCATCATCGTCGTCGCCGAAGAGGTCTTCGTCCTCATCATCATCTTCTTCGTCCTCATCGTCGTCGGTGCCTTCGTCGCGATAGCCCCAGTCGGCGTCCTCGCCGTTTTCATCCCAGTCGGGAGAGGTGTCGTCGGGCATGATGGCGGAGCGTTCGCCGAAGGGAGATTTGGTTGTCAGGAGCATGGTGTGACTTTTTTTAAAACTGGCCTCAGTGCAACGAGAAAATTGCAGAAAAAGCACCTTTTTTACATCGTGATCGATTTGCTCTCCGCTGTAGGATTGAAAGGCGCTACCGTCAAACGGAGTAGAAAAAATAGGGTAACCCCCACCGCTATGCCATCATTGTCCTCTAGGCGCGCACTCCCTGGGCTGACTATCGCTCACCGCAAGGAGCTCGCCGCACCGCCGCTTGCTTCGGCTCCAGAGGGCGAGGGCCCTCCGTGCAGGAGCTGGGAGCGAGGCGCTTCGTTGAGGCCGGTAGTGTGTTCGGTTTTCAGTAGAAAAGTCTCTTACCGAAAGCTCCGGACAAGGACTGAGAAACCACATCACTACTCAAGCCGCTCGCAGCACCCTGGGATCAGATGACGGTCTATCCAGCGCTCGATTACGGCCTGAAAGGTGGGCATTTCGTTCTTCAGGGTTCCAGGATTCTGTCCATACATTGTCGTATGGCTATGGCGGTTAGCGATTTGCTCGCCGTGACATGTTTTGAACCATCCCGGCATCGGCGAGGGCTTTGTGGTAAGCTTTACTTCCTTACTGACTGCCCCGGTCGCTGTGGAAGATCATCTCGCTATAGTGGTGGAGTTACTCGCTGTAGCTTGGCCCCAGAGCGGCGGTGACAAGATCTGAGTGCATGTGATCTGCCAAAGCCCAGCCGATAATCTTCCGGGTGCAGAGGTCTATAATTACGGCGAGGTAGACCCAGCCCAATCATACCGAACACGAGGCGTTTGGGGGCGGCGATCAGCTTTGGTGCCCAAATTCCCTTTGGCACACCTGATAGCCCTCCTGCTTACGTCAACGAGCTAGCCGCCACTCTGGAAAATCCGTATATCTGCCAGAACCCGAATCGAGCGGTCGTGGACGTGAATGATTTTGATGGAGATTCAGATATAACGGAGACTTTTTGTGGGGCACGTCCCGCACAGTTTGAAGTGGTAGACGATGGGAATGGTGTTGGGCTTGATTCCCAGAAGTGGGTGAAGGGTCAGTGCGATATCGAATTTACCCGTTTCCCTAATACAGGAAGCACAGTCCCAAGTGGTGTCGCTGATTACGAACTCCGCGTGATCAACCCAAGCTCGGTCGATGTGAAGGATATCGATATCATCGATATTCTCCCCCACATCGGGGACACCGGTGTGGTAGACACCAGTGCACGGGGCACCGAGTGGGAACCAGTTCTTGCGGGGCCGGTGACGTTTGATAGCGGATCTTTCCCTTCCGGAATCACGGGAGTCACAGTCTACTATAGCACTTCGAAAAACCCGGCACGGACGAATTTGGATCTGCCTGGAATCGTCACTGATCCGGACGACTGGAGCACGGAGCTTCCTGCTGATATCACAACGGTCAGATCTTTGCGCTTCGATGTCGATGGAACTCTTGCTGCGGGCGGTGCGCAAGATCTTGTGTTGAGTTGGCCAATGCGCGCTCCCCTGGACGCGCCAACAGGCGGAGAGATTGCATGGAATTCATTCGGATTCGCTGCGACTAACGCGGCAACCGACTCCCGACTCTTGGCTACCGAGCCAGTAAAAGTCGGTATCGCAGCTAAAACGGCTCCGCCAGCAATCTATGGAGACACAGTCTGGTTGGACAGCAATCGCGACGGGATTCAAGGCCCTTTTGAAAATGGTATCGATGGTGTCCGCGTTGAGCTTTACTCTCCAGTGGGTGCATCGGCAGATCCGGACAACGATACGCTCATCGGTTTCACCGTTACTCAAGGTGGAGGAGCGTATAGGTTCTCCGGTTTGTCTCCGGGCGATTATTATGCTGTGTTCTATCCGCCTGTCGGGTTGACTCCTTCTGCAGCAAATCAGGGTGGGGATGATTCAGAGGACTCTGATGGTGTTTCCGAGATGGTTGGAGGGATCTCGGTTCAGGTCACTGCAGTGACATCTCTCGGCGCATTGGGGCTGGATCTCACATGGGATCAGGGGTTTTACGACGCGTCTAACGGAATATCGATTGGCGATTTCGTCTGGGCCGATACCGTCGCTAATGGTGTTCAGGATCCGAGTGAAGAGGGGATTCCAGGTGTTGTGGTGAAGTTAATCGAAGGCAATGAAGAGATAGGCTCTACGATAACGGATTCCTCTGGAGGTTACTTCTTCGGCGGAGTCAATAACGAGAACCTATCAATTTCCAGCGTGGTAATGGAATCGACGACGACGATAATGGTCTTCAGCCCGGCGGTGCTGGCACGCAGATTTTCAGCGTGGTGGTCTCCCTCCAGCCCGGAGCTGAGCCCGGCCTCGGTGGCGGCGGAAACATCGATAATACAATCGATTTTGGCCTCGTAGATCCTGCCATCGGCAACCTCGTTTGGAATGATATTAACGACAACGGTATGGTGGATATCGATGAGAGCGGAATCCCCGGAGTGACTGTGCAACTACTGTTCGATAGTGATGGCAGCGGTGCCCTTAACGGCGCGGAACTTACGACGATCCATCGTTCAACACTAACAGACGATGACGGGTTCTACTTGTTCGCGGATCTTTCGCCAGGCAATTTTCAGGTGGTTATTCCCGCCTCAAATTTCGATCTGAGCGGGGTGCTCGAAGATTTCCCGTTATCCAGTACGAACGTGTCGGTTGATCTTGATAATAGGATTGATGAAGATGACAACGGAATTCAGGCGGGCGGTTCTGGCACTATAACCGTAGGCCCCCTCATTAACTTGACGATCGATGCCGAGCCTATCGATGGCTCTGGCGTAAACGACGAGTTCGGTCGCGGCGCGGATCTAGATAACATCGATGACAATAACGGTGACATGACGGTCGATTTTGGCTTCCTCGCGATGAGTAGCAAAGCGACCGACTTCGCCGCGTTCATCGCGGAAACCGGCTTCACCGGAGCCGACGCGATTCCATCAGCCGACCCCGACATGGACGGCCGCTCTAACTTAGAAGAATTCGCCCTCTGCCTCAAAGCAGGCAGTGGACTCAACGGAACAGCCGTAGACGGAGGGCCCTCC
>CALAIY010000090.1 GCA_937922595.1 uncultured Verrucomicrobiales bacterium
CCACCCGACTCCCCACCACAATCTTCCCCGCCCTCTCCAAAGCCACCGGCCTCGCCACATCCGCCGCAAGCCACACATCATACGGCGCCCCCTGCACAATCTGCGCATACTGCTTCCCCGTAGACCCCGGCACCAGCACCACCGAATGCCCCGAGCTCCGCTCAAAACGCTCCCCCACCACTTTCGCCACCCCCACGAAATTACTCGCCACCGCCACCCGCACCGTATCTGCCCGGCACCCTATCAAGACTACAAAAAAAACTAAAAACACACGAGCCATCATAAGATGACACAATCCAGCCACACTTAGATCGCATCAGCAAACGCCATCACCACTCCCACTTCCATGCCCACACTCCCCATCTGGAAGATCCAGGCCGACATCCTACACACACTCCAGACAGGCAACCGCCTCGTCCTCGTAGCACCCACCGGCTCCGGCAAGACCACCCAAGTCCCCCAGATGCTTCTTGATGGAGCCATCGTAGGCGAAAAGAAAATCGTCGTCCTCCAGCCCCGCCGCGTCGCCGCCCGCACCGTCGCCAATCGAGTCGCCTCCGAGCGCGACGTTAAATTAGGAGCCGAAGTCGGCTACCAAATCCGCTTCGATGACCGCACTAGCACCAGCACACGCATCTGTTTCGTCACCGAAGGCATCCTTCTGCGTTGGCTCCAGGATGATCGCACGCTCTCGAAAATCGGAGCCGTCGTTTTCGATGAATTCCACGAGCGGAACCTACTCAGCGATGTCGCCCTAGCCCTGGTAAAACACCTCCAAAAGACCCAGCGCCCCGATCTCGCATTGATCGTGATGTCCGCCACCCTCGATGCCGAGCCCGTCGCCGAATACTTAGACGAGTGCCCCATTCTCATCTCCGAAGGACAAAGCTACCCCGTCGAAGTCGGCTATCTTCCCCGCGCAGACCACCGCCCCCTCCCCACACAAGCCGCCGAAGAAGTCGAGCGCATCATCAACGACGACGCCCCTGGCGACATCCTCGTCTTCATGCCCGGCCGCGGCGAAATTAACGCCACCCTCGACGCCCTGCGCCACCTCCAAACCGACGAACCCGTCGCCTGCATCCCCCTCCACGGCGCACTCGAACCCAAAGAACAAGACCAGGCTTTCGCCAAAAACGCCCTGCGCAAAGTCGTCGTCGCCACCAACGTCGCCGAGACCAGCATCACCATCGATGGCATCCGCCACGTCGTCGATAGCGGCGTCGCCCGCGTCGCCCGATACGATGCCGAACGCGGCATCGGCACCCTCTCACTAGAACCTATCAGCCGAGCCAGCGCCGACCAACGCAAAGGCCGCGCCGGCCGCACCGCCACCGGCACCTGTCACCGCCTCTGGACCATCAGCAGCCACAACGACCGCGACGACCGCAACACCCCCGAAATCCAGCGCAGCGACCTCGCCGAAGTCGTCCTTCTCCTCCACTCGCTCGGCATCCGCCAAGCCGTCACCTTCGATTGGTTAGATAAACCCGATCCACAAGCGGTCGAACGCGCCGAGCGCCTGCTCATCATGCTCGGAGCCTTGGACGACGCCGCGCTCACCGAAATCGGCCAGAAAATGCTCCGCCTCCCCATGCACCCCCGCTACTCCCGCATGCTCATCGAAGCCAGCAAGCACGGCTGCATACCAGACGCAGCACTCTGCGCCGCCCTCGTCAGCGGTCGCGACCTACTTGCCCGCCATGATAAAAGCGACATCCGCGAGATGTTCGAAGCCAGCGACGACTCCGATTTCATCACCCTCATCACCGCCTTCGAATTCGCCAAACAAAACCGCTTCAGCTTCGACCGCTGCCGCAGCCACGGCATCAACGCCCAAGTCGCCCGCCAAGTAGAAGAGACCACAAAACAAATCCTCCAATCCGCCCAACAGCAGCGGCTCTACGATCTATCGACACCCTCAGACTCATCGTCAAAAACCGACGAACCCCTCCAGCGCTGCATCATGGCCGGCTTCATCGATCAGCTCGCCCAACGCCGAGAAACCGGCAAACCCGGCTGCGACCTCACCGAAGGACGCGAAGGCCAGCTCGTACGCGAAAGCGTCGTCCAAGACGCCCCCTACTTCGTCGCCGCCAATCTACACCAAGTCCCCTCCCGCGGCTCCACCCCACTTACGCTATTAAGTCTCGCCACCGCCGTAAAACCCGAATGGATCACCCAGATGTTTCCCCAGCATCTCACCACCACCACCGAACACCTATTCGACGCCAAAAATAAACGCGTCAACGCCACCAGCCTCACCCGCTTCCACGACCTAGTAATCGAGCGCAAACCCCAGCAACAACACCTCGATCCCACCGCCAGCGGCCACTGCCTCGCCCAAGCCCACCAATCCGGCACCTTCCCCCTTCCTCAAATCGATCACCGGCTAAAGCAATTCATCGCCCGAGTAAACCTCGTCCACACCCACCTACCCGAGCTCGAATTCGCCCCCCTCGATGAAGCCGCCATCACCACCGTCCTAGCCCGCGCCTTCAAAGGCCTATCCTTAGTAAAAGAAGCCCAAGCCGCCCCCCTCACCCACGCCTTTCACCAGCACCTCGAAGACGGCCAGACCGCATGGCTCGACGAGCTCCTTCCGCCATCCACCTCCTGGCCCGAAGACTCTCCCTTAAAAATCTCCTACGTAAACGGCACCCCCGAAGCAAAAGTAAAACTCCAACACTGCTTCGCCCAAAAAGACCACCCCACCCTCTGCGAAGATAGCCTCCCAGTGACGCTCACCCTCTGCGCCCCCAACGGTAAAACCATCGCCACCACCACCAACTGGCCTCACTTCCTAGAACGCGAATGGCGCAAACACCGCGCCACCATCGCCAACAAATTCCCCGGAAATCACTGGCAGTAGACACATCAATCTTCGCCCCACAGCAGGGACGCTCACGCCCCGTCCTTCCTTGCATTCTCTGCACCACAGGGGCACCTTCCCCCATGGTGCCTTGTCGTCTCTGCCTACTGCTACTCTTCTCGTTCCTCCTCTCCCTAAGCAGTGCATTCGCGGATGATCCCCCCGCCGAGAAAAGCACGAAGACCAGCGTCTACGTCGTCCCCATCACAGACGAGATTGGCAAACCCAATAGATACATCCTGCGGCGCGCACTCAAAGACGCCATCATCAACGACGTAGATATGGTGATCCTCGATATGGATACCCCCGGAGGACGCGTCGATTACACCATCGAAATGATGGAAATGTTAGCGAAGTTTGATGGCATCACCGCCACCTACATAAATAACGACGCCATTTCTGCCGGATCATTCATCGCCGCCGTCACCGAAGAAATCTACTTCTCCCCTCAAGGCAAAATCGGCGCATCCGCCGTCATTCAAGGTGGCGGTGAAGACGTCCCGGAAACCGCCCTCCTAAAAATCGAAAGCTACCTTCGCGCAAACATCCGCGTAATGACCGAAGACTTCCCCTACCGATCAGATGTCATCCGCGCCATGCTCGACGCCGATTTCGAACTTAAAATCGGGGAAGACGTCATCAAAGCCAAAGGCGAACTCCTCACCCTCACCGCACGCGAAGCACTTAAAGAATACGGCGATCCAGCACAGCCGCTGCTCGGAAAAGGAATCCATAGCTCGGTCGATGAGCTCTTGGACACACGTTTTGGTAAAGGCCAATACGAGATCCGTGATTTTAAACTCACCTACTCCGAAGTGATCGCGAAGTGGATGAATACCTTCGCTCCGGCACTTGTAGGCCTGGGTATGCTGCTCCTCTTCCTAGAATTTAAGACCCCCGGATTTGGGATCTTCGGGATCAGTGGAATCATCTTCATTGCCATCTTTTTCGCCAGCCAACACATCGCAGGACTTGCCGGAAATGAGCCCATCCTCTTCTTCATCCTCGGAGTCATCCTCATCATGGTGGAACTCTTCTTTTTCCCTGGAGCGGTTATTTTCGCGCTTACTGGGTTTTGCCTCATGCTCGGCTCCATCCTCTGGGCAATGGTCGATTTTTGGCCGAATGAGCCCGTGCATCTCAACCCCGAGATTTTAATCGAGCCACTCACAAATTTAATCTTCGCCCTCGCCATTGCCGTCTTTGGTGCCCTGATCGCTGGACGCTTCTTCAAAGGCTCCTTCCTCGAAAAACGCCTCGTCCTCGCCGATGTCGCCGGTGGAAATAGCGGAACAATCCGCGAAGAGCGCGTCGCCGCACTCCCCGCACCAGGGACACAGGGCAGCGCAATCACCGACCTCTTTCCCAGTGGTCGCATCGAAATTGAAGGCGTGCGCTATGACGCCAGCAGTAATCTTGGATCAATCGCCCGCGGCACCCGCATCACAGTAGTCAAAAGCAGCGATTTTTCCCTCATCGTAAAGGAGGCTGCGGAATGAGCCTCATCGCCGGACTTATTCTCGGAGCACTCGTGCTCGTCTTCTTCGAAGTCATCCTTCCTGGCGGAATACTCGGAATCATCGCCGGGATCTGCGTAATCCTCGCAACATGGTTGGGCTTCAACGAGTACGGCACCCTAGGAGGTCTCGCGATCTTCTTTGGCACATGTATCGCAATCATCACACTGGCCTACATCGAATTTAAAATTCTAGCCAAAACAAAGCTAGGCAAAGCATTCTTCCTCAAAGAAACCATCACCGGCCGTTCGAACCTCTCAGCTGCCGAAGATGCCATCATCGGAAAAGAAGGCGTCGCCTTAACCCGGTTGAATCCATCAGGAAAAGTTGTAATCGATGGGCGGAGCTATGATGCCTCGTCCCAAGATGGCTATATCGATCCAGACGAATTGATCGGCGTTGTCGCCAAAGATAATTTCAAACTGATTATTAAAAAACTATGAACGCACTCACGCTCTCTCTAGCGCTCACCGGATGGAAAATCGGTGGTGCCGCAATCCTCGGACTCATCTTACTCATTGTAGGATTTGTCATCATCTCCTTCTTCAGCATCTGGCTTCGCGCGATGCTTTCCGGAGCATCCGTGGCATTTCCCACACTGGTCGCAATGCGCCTCCGCGGCGTGCCTGCTTCACTCGTAGTCGATGCGCGAATCACTTCGGTAAAGGCAGGCATCGAAATCAGCGCAAACGAGATCGAAGCCCACTACCTCGCGGAAGGAAACGTCATCCAGACCGTGCAAGCACTCATCGCTGCCGATAAGGCAAACATTGCTCTCGATTGGCAACGCGCCTGCGCAATTGATCTCGCCACTAAAGGAACCGGCAAATCTGTCCTCGAAGCGGTGCGCACCTCCATCAATCCTAAAGTAATCGAATGCCCCGCATCAGGTGGCACTAGAACGACGATCGATGGTGTCGCAAAAGATGGCATTCAGGTAAAAGCTCGCGCCCGCGTGACCGTCCGCTCAAACCTAGACAACTACGTAGGAAGCGCGCTCGAAGAAACCATCATCGCCCGTGTCGGTGAAGGAATCGTGACGACCATTGGTTCTGCCGAATCTTATAAATCCGTTTTGGAATCACCCGATTCCATCTCCAAGACCGTGCTCGGTCGTGGTCTTGATGTGGGCACCGCCTTTGAAATCCTCTCCATCGATATTGCAGACGTCGATGTAGGCGAAAACATCGGAGCAAAACTCCAAGAATCCCAAGCCGAGGCAGACAAAAACGTCGCACAGGCCAAAGCAGAAATGCGCCGCGCCGCAGCAGTAGCCCTGGAGCAGGAAATGAAAGCGAAAGTAGAAGAGATGAACGCGAAAGTGGTAGAAGCCGAAGCTGAAGTGCCCCTCGCCCTCGCAGAAGCCTTCCGCTCCGGAAATCTCGGAGTAATGGATTACTACCGCATGAATAACATCAAGGCAGACACCGACATGCGCGATTCCATCTCCAAAGGAGACGAAAACGCCTAGTCAGGCATCATGCCTCTGATTGAAAACGAGAAAGCCTCGTTCTCAACACAATCGATATTGTGGATATTTTAGATAACATCGGCGAATACATCATCCCGCTCATCATCGCGGGAATCTATTTCTTCAGTAACCTCCTCTCGAAGAAATCGAAGAATAACGATGAGGACAATTACGAGCAACCCACATGGACTCCACCACAAGAGGACGAGTATGAGCCGCACACGATCCAGGAATCCACTCCTGAGCTAACCGCTTACGATAAGCGACAGCTTGAGCGCAGCCAAGCGGCTCAGGCGCATCGTGAACAGCGGGAAGCACTCCGGCGTGACCTGCCGCCCCTCAGTCCTCACACGATGGCACCACCGCCGCTGCCAGAGGAAGCGGCTCCAGTGGTGAGCTCGGAGCCTCCGATTGATGCCTACGCATCCACCATTGAGCGACAGCTCAAACGGATTGAAGAAACCAAGCGAAAAGCCGAGCAAATTAACCAGCAAGTAGGAACCTCCGGAGCCAAAAAAGCCCAAAGAGCGAAGCGCCCAGTCTCCTCCCCTCGGTTCAGCGGATCCATTCGGAGCCAGCTCCAAGACCCTGCAGCCGCAAGGAAGGCGTTCATCTTGGCAGAAGTTTTCGGCCCCTGCGCTAGCTCAGGCGAACGAAGCAAGATCCCCGGGATCAGCTAGAGTTTCTTCTCGCTCTCACTTGCGGATCTGAAGTGAGGAGGCGAAAGCCTGCGGTAATGACAAATGATTCCAAGCCCTGGCTGGTGCGCATCCCCGAAGTATTCGATGGGGTGACTGAAGAGGTATTGAAGCGAACCGGCGGCACCCTGAGGAGACAGCTAGGCCAGGAGTATCATCTAATCGACGTGGCAAACGCCGAGGCGGTGCAAGAATCCGAGGTGACTAAGTTTCTCCTTTGGAACCTACCAATCGAGCACATGTGGCCGTGCGATCCGAGGAAGATGGATCTATTTATCGAAAAGGCAGCCCAGACATTGGCCAAAAAATTTGGTTCGAGGAAACCCCAGGCACTTTTCATCGGGCAGCTCAACCCTGGATCACCCGACCGGTATTATCGAGGAGTTGCCTCGAACTTACGAGGCCGCGCGCTCCAGCTTTTCGAGGGTTTAAGCGTAAGCGAGGTGGAAGCACAAGATCCGGGAAAGGAAACGCTCTTCTGCCTCGTCGGGAAAGAAGGTCTCTTTTGCGGAATGCAGAGCCCGCGAGCGGCCAATGGATTGTATCCAGGAGGAAGTAAGTTCATCGATCAAAGTTCACCAGATACGGTGAGCCGAGCGGGAGCAAAGATCGCAGAGGCGCTGCACTACATCTTAATGTATCGCAAGCCAATGGCCGAAGGAAGCCACTGGGTGGAATTAGGAGCATGCCCCGGGGGGATGACCGCAGAGCTCTTAAAGCGAGGGCAGCGGGTGACAGCCATTGATCGAGCACCGCTCGACAAACGCTTACAAAGCAAGCCGGGCGTGAAGTTTATTCTAGCAGAAGTAGCCACCTTCGTTCCGCCACAAGGGACAATCTACGATGCTGTATTATCCGATTTAAATGGACCACCCGGAGAATCCATCGGGCATGTGATCCGACTTTCCGCATCGCTCAGGCAAGGAGGGCTTGTCGTATTTACCCTCAAGGTTCCACGCGTTGAAAATGTGGATGGAGCCTCTCGAATTTTCGATACCATCGTGGCGACAGCAGAGAAAGCCGGGCTCAATTTATTTGCCCAAACACACCTCACCTACAATCGGCACGAATTTACCCTCTTTTTTGAGAAGGCGTAAGGCGTCTCTGAAGGGGAAGGATTCTGCGAGCGCCCTCTCACAACGTGCCTTATTGAGAAGCCATGTCTTTTTCCACTCTTGGCTTATCAGAGGCCCTGGTTCGTGCGGCTGACGCATACGATTCCCCTACCCCAGTGCAGACGGCGGCTATCCCGGCCGTGCTCACTGGCGGCGATCTCTTAGCCACCGCGAAGACAGGATCGGGAAAAACAACGGCGTTTGTACTGCCCTTGCTTCAACGGTGGCTAGAAGCCCCTCGAAAGACTCCGAAAGAAGTACACACCCTCATCCTCGTCCCTACCCGCGAGCTTGCCTCCCAGGTTCGGGAGGTCATTCTTCAGTTTTCCAAGCAACTTCCAGATCGCATCAAGGTAATCAGCGCGGTGGGAGGAGTCTCAATCAACCCCCAAATGATGGCACTTCGCGGTGGTGCGGATTTCATTGTGGCCACCCCTGGCCGGCTCCTCGATCTCGTAGAGCGCAACGCAGCGACACTTTCTCACGTGCAGGCACTCGTCTTAGATGAAGCAGATCGAATGCTTGATCTCGGCTTTGCCGATGAGCTAAAGCGCATCTTGGCACTTCTACCCGCACGCCGGCAAAACCTGCTTTTTTCCGCCACTTTTCCCACCGCAATCGAAGCCATGGCGGAAGCCCTCTTGCAGGATCCTACCCGAATCCAAATCGATACCGATCCCGAAGATGCTCCAGATATTATTCAACGCGTGATTCGCGTCGATACAGCCAAGCGCACCCCACTGCTCCGCCATCTCATCACCAACGAAGGCTGGGGACGCATCCTAGTTTTTGTCGCGAAACAATACACTGCTGATCTCGTTGCCCATAAACTCTTACGCACCGGTCTCGGAGCCCATTCATTCCACGGCGATATGAGCCAAGGTGCGCGCAACGACGTCCTCAATGGATTCAAAGACGCTTCGATTCAGGTATTAGTTGCCACCGATCTTGCCGCACGCGGGCTCGACATCGCTGGGCTCCCGGCGGTGCTTAACTATGATCTACCACGTTCACCGGCGGATTACATTCATCGCATTGGTCGAACTGGCCGAGCGGGTGAGACCGGCACCGCAATTAGTTTTGTGACCGCTGAAACACAGGCTCACTTCAATCTCATCGAAAAACGAAATCGCTTACACGTCCCGCGCGAGGAAATCCCTGGCTTTGAAGCCACCGAGGTCGCACCACCCCCCTCTCCGAATACGGGCGGAATCAAAGGACACCGCAAAAGTAAAAAAGATAAGTTACGGGAAGCTGCGGCGCGGAATTCCTAAGCGTCAGGCTACTCTTGCTTCTTAATCCCAGTTTCCTTTTCAAGAATCATATCGAGATCATTCTGCAGCGGCTCCAAGCACTCGGATCTCCCAAGCTTCACCACCTGCACTTTTTTCTCAGATTCACCGATCGCGAGAAAAATATCCCCTTCGGTAGGTAGCCCCGAATATCGCGTGGCAAATACCTTCCCCATAAACCGACCGTCCCCTTCGGCACTCGTCATCACCTCTCCAGATTCGGAGGTGAAGTCTTCGAAGTTTGCACTGATTGCAGTGTGAATATAGTCCTGAATTTCTTCGGTTGTCATGGGTTCTCGTTTACTGAGTTCTTTCGCAGGTCCATTGCCAAGTGTCGGGATTCGACCATTGCTCGACGTCTAATGTGATTTCGAGTTCATCGCCAATTTCTGCTCGGCTTTGATCAAG
>CALAIY010000091.1 GCA_937922595.1 uncultured Verrucomicrobiales bacterium
GCCAAGCGCAGCTTCGCTCCCACCTCAAGCCCCCCCGCCTCCGCAAGCCCTTCCTTCATTTTCCCCGAAAGGAAAAGCGCCTCCGCAAGCCTCCCCCGCAGCCCCTCCCGACTCGGATCCGCATCCAGCCGATCATTGAAAAATCGCACCGCAGCATCCGCATCCGGCACCCGCCCCAGCAGCTCCACCGCCCGCGCCTCAAGCCGCACCGAAGCAGGCATCCGATCAATCCCCGCAAGCACACACCCCAGCGCCTCCCTCCTCCGTCCCGCCGCCTCCAGCAAGCCAGCATACTCCAGCACCGCCCCCTCACTCTCCGGCTCCGCCAAAACAGCCACCTCCGCCCCGCCAATCAGCGCCGCCCGCTCCTCCTCCGAGCCCGCCACCTCAAGCTGAAGCCGCACCAATTCCCCACGCCGCCAATAATCTTCCGACACCCTCCCTAACAACCCCTCCAAAAGCCCCGACACCCCCTCCACATCCCCAGAAGCCACCCCCGCCCGCGCACCCACAATCCCCGCCTCCACACCCAATTCCGGATCCCCACCATCATCAAACCCCTCAAGCAATACCCCCACAATCTCCGGCAGCCCCGCATCCAGCGCCCGCCGCGCCAGCCCCACCCGAGTCCTCGCATCAAGACTCCCCACCACCCTCTCCACCGCAATCCGCGCAAGATCCCCCCGCCCCTCACTCGAAGCCAACGTAAAAAGTTTCCCCAGCCAAAGCACACGCTTCCGAGCCGAAGCCGCATGAATCGCCGCATTCACCAAAGCATCCGCCCCAGCCGGATCCCGCTGAGACTCCAGCAAATCCGCCAGCAAATACCAAAGCAATCCATCTTCCGGGAAAACCTCCACCCCCGCCCGCGCAGCACTCATAGCATCAGGATCCCCCGCCACATCTAGCACACGCACCAAAACTGCCCGCCCACCCGGATCACCCGGATACTGCACCACATGCGCCCGATACAAATCCACCAATTCACCCAGCCGCCCCCTCTCACGATACAAATCCACCAGCCGCTCCAAAGGCAGCTCAAGACCCGCATCATGATGAAGCGCCGTCCGCAGCGCCAACGACTCCTTTTCAAAATCCTTCGCCTGCGCCGTACACAAAAACACCCCAGCTAGCAAAACTACACTGGCGCGCTTCATTTGAATCATCCGCCGAATCTAGCGGAGCCCTCCCCCCCCTACAACCGTGGAGCCACTTTCCCGCGAAGCTTCAGCATTCCGCGGCGAATCCGCGCCTTCACCGTCCCCAGCGGCTGCCCCAGCCGCGAAGCAATCTCGTTCTGCGTCATCCCAGAGAAAAACGCCAGCTCAATCGCCTCCCGCTGCTCCGTCGAAAGCTCCATCACCGCCCCCCGCACGATCGTAGCCGTCTCATTCGTATAAGTCTCATCCGAAGCATCCGTACGCGTCATCGAATCATGCGAGCGAGCCTCAAGCTCATACTCATCCTGCAGACGAAAACGACGCTGCTTCGAGCGAAGACGATCAATTGCACGATTCCGCGCCATCGCCGCCATCCAAGTCATCGGCTTCCCCCGCTCACGACTATAAAGATGCGCCTTCATCCACACCTGTGAAAAAATCTCCTGAGCCACCTCCTCAGTATCCTGCGAATTATTCAGCACCTTATACACCGTCGCATGGACAAGCCCCGCAAAACGCTCATGAAGCTCACGAAACGCCGTCCGATCTTTCTGAGCCACCCTTTCCAAAAGGCTCGTCTCATATACTTGATCTTCGCTCACACGGCGTTGGACGGAGGGAACGGATGGTGATGATGCTGTCATGGCTTCTTTGTCTAGATCTTGTTTAGTATCGAATGACTTTACGCCACCCGGAGGCTCAATCTGTCACAATGTATCATTTTTGTCTCACTTTTTTACCCCAGTTTTCACCTATTGCGATCATCCGTCTAATCTATGACGACAATTCTCCATCTCCCCAATCCCCACAAGTCTCGCAGTTTCAGGGACTCCATCCCTGTGCAATGCTAGCTTAAAACCATGGAATTAGAATTTGATTTCGGGCACCCCACCGCCTCCAAAACACCCCAAAAGCCCAAAAAAAAGGCAGCTGTCGCAAAATTGTCTGAAAAATCCGCCGATCCCCACACCCCCCTCACCATCACCGAGGTCACCCGGAGAATCCGCATCGCAATCCAAAAAGCCGTAGGTGATGTCTGGGTAGAAGGCGAAATCAGCAATCACCGAGAGCAATCCTCCGGCCACCACTACTTCACCCTCAAAGACTCCCGCGCCCAGCTCTCATGCGTGCTCTTCCGCGCCCGCGCCGGCTTCCTCCGATTCCCCCTCAAAGAAGGCATGCAAGTGCGGATCCAAGGCGAAATCAACGTCTACGAACCCCGCGGCCAATACCAGCTCATCGCCCGCACCATCCAACTTTCCGGCGAAGGCGCACTCCAAATGCAATTCGAAGAGCTCAAAGCCAAGCTCGCCGCCGAAGGCCTCTTCGATCAAGCCCACAAAAAGCCCCTCCCCAAATTCCCCCGCACCCTCGCCCTCATCACCTCCCCCACCAGCGCCGCCGTACGCGATATGATCCAAGTCATCTCCCGCCGCGCCCCCTGGACACACATCATCATCTGCCCCGCACGCGTCCAAGGCGAAGGCGCCGCCCGTGAAGTCGCCACCCAGATAGACAAAATCACCACCGCCTCCGGCAAAAACGGCTTCCCCACCATCGACACCATCATCACCGGTCGCGGCGGCGGCAGCATCGAAGACCTCTGGGCCTTCAACGAAGAACCCCTCGCCCGCACCATCGCCGCCTGCCCCATCCCCATCATCTCCGCCGTAGGCCACGAAATTGATTTCACCATCGCCGATTTCGTCGCCGATCTCCGCGCCCCCACCCCCAGCGCCGCCGCCGAACTCGCCGTCCCCGATGGCATCGAACTCCGCGCCCGCATCCGCGCCCACAAATCCTCCCTATACCGAGCCGTCCACTCCCGCATCGAAGACCTCGAATCCCTCCTCTCCCGCTACTCCGCCAAAGCCCTTCACCGCCACGTCGGCCGCACACTCGATCGCCACACCCAATCCCTCGATATCTTCCGCAGCGAGCTTCAGCGAGTCGCCAGCGCCCACACCCTCCACCACGAACGCCGCCTCACCCAGCTCGCCAGCCGCCTCGCCGCCCGCCGCCCCGATGCCGCCATCGCCGATCGCAGCGCCAGAATTGCCGCCGCCCACACCGCCCTCCAGACCGCACTCGCCGCCACCCTCCAGCGCCGCGCCACCCGCCTCGATCGCTCCCGCACCGCCCTCCGCACCCTAAGCCCCGATTCCATCCTCTCCCGCGGCTTCTCCTTCACCACCACCCCAAAAGGCAAAACCATCCGCGACGCCTCCAAGCTCAAGCCCGGCCAAGAACTCCACATCACCTTCGCCAAAGGCAAAGCCACCACCAAAGTTGAAGCCATCAAAAAGCCACTCGCCAAATAACCCGCCCATCAAAAAGCACCACTTATCATTGACGAATTCTAACTAACCCATTACTATCCCCATCTAACTAATCCCCACCTCATGCAAACTCTCGCCCTCAATCCAATCTCATTCGTGATCACATCACGCACAGATGGGCGTGCCATGAACCACCTCTGGATGCCCGCATCATGCAAACAGACACCCCCGCAGGGATTTCTTTTAAGTAATACAGTGTAGCAAATCGCCTCACCTTTTTCTCTTTCTAAGAACCCTGCCTCCTCACGGAAGCAGGGTTTTTTGCTTTTAATTCACAATGAAAACTACCATAGCCTACGAACTCAAACGCCACACCAAGACATCTGGCGCACGCGTAATCTACGCCTGCGAATCCGGTAGTCGTGCTTGGGGATTCGCCTCGCCGGACAGCGATTTCGACGTCCGCTACCTCTACGTCTACCCAGAAGAAACCTACACCAGCCTAGACGTCCTCAAAGAAACGCTCGATACCAAGCCCTATCTTCACGAAGGCACCGGAGCCATGCTCGACTTCGGAGGCTGGGAGCTACGCAAAGCACTCCGGCTCTTCCTCAAAAGCAATGGAGCCCTCCTCGAATGGCTTCACAGCCCCCTCACCTATCACGAATCCACGCCCATCCTCGATCTCTGGCGCTCCCTCGTACCCGATATCCTCGATCCACGCGCCCTCGCCTCACACTATCTTGGAATGGCGCGAAACAGCCTTGCCAGGCTCGATATCTCCGCAGGTGGCGGCGTCCGAGCCAAGACCTACCTCTACGCAGTGCGCCCCGTACTCGCCGCCGAATGGGTTCTCACCCACCGTACCCCCGCGCCCGTCGCTCTCGCAGATCTTCGAGCAGGCCTCTCCCTCCCCAAAGACGCCGCCGCCGACCTCGATGAACTCCTCACCCGCAAAGCCACCCACAACGAAGACTTCTCCACCCCCCGCTTCCCCAATCTCGACCGCTACCTCACCGCAAAACTCACATCCCTAAGCGAAACTCGCAATGCCCTCCCAGCATTCGAGCCCGATCGAAAACTCGTAAACGCCTTCTTCCGCGAAGTCATCAGCGAAGCCGCCTAACATGAATGTAAAAACACTCCGCCAAGAAAACCGCATCATCTTCGATGCGCTATCCGGCAGCCGCGCCTACGGCACAAACACCCCTGAATCAGACACCGATCTGAAAGGCGTATTTGTCCACTCGGCGGAGTGTTTCTACGGCTTCGATCCACCCATCCAGGTAAACGACACCGACGACGTCACCTACTACGAGCTAGGTCGCTTCTTCGAACTCCTCCTCAAAAACAATCCCACCGCCCTCGAACTCCTCGCCTCTCCAGACGATTGCATCCGCCTGCGCCACCCCCTCCTCAGCGAAATTCGCCCCGAGCAATTCCTCTCCCGCCTCTGCGAGCAAGCCTTCGCCGGCTACGCCATGACCCAGGTAAAAAAAGCACGCGGCCTCAATAAAAAAATCTCCAATCCCCAACCCGAAAAACGCCGCGACGCTAGAGAATTCTGCCACATCCTCAATGGACAGGGCAGCACACCCCTCACCGAATGGCTCAACGCCACCGGCTTCGCCGAAACCAACTGCGGCCTCATAAACGCCCCCCACGCACCCGACGTCTACGCCCTCTTCCACGACCCAGCAGCACACTACCGCGGTATCTTCAAATCCGAAGACGCCTCCGAACTCCGCTGCAGCAGCGTCGCCCGCGAAGCAGAGCCCGCCGCCTGGCTCATCTACAACCGCCAAGCCTTCGCCCGCCACTGCCGCGAACACACCCAATACTGGGAATGGGTAGAAAAACGCAACCCCGCAAGATACGCCGACACCACATCCCACGACCAAAACTACGACGGCAAAAACATCATGCACACCTTCCGCCTCCTCGCCATGGCCGAAGAAATCGCCACGAAGAAGCACCTAATAGTCCGCCGCCCACCAGAGCACGTCGAATTCCTCCTCAGCATCCGCCGCGGAGAACACACCTACAAAGACCTCCTCACCCGAGCCGAAGACCAAATCCATAAGATCGCCGATCTATACAAAAAATCCGACCTCCCCGACGCCCCCGATCGGGATGCAGTCGAAGCACTTCTCATCCGGCTCCGAACAAACTTATACAAGGCCTCGCCATGACCCTTACAAAATACCCTCGCACTCCTCACCTCCCCTGGTCTCCCGGCGGAACTTCGGACGACGCCTATCTTGTCGATGTCTCCCACTTCGAAGGCAAAGAAATCGTGGTCACTGAAAAGATGGATGGGGAAAACACCTCAATGTACCGCGACCTGATCCATGCCCGCTCACCCGATGGTCGCCATCATCCGTCCCGCGATTGGGTGAAAGCCCTCCATGCAACCATTGCCAATGAAATCCCTAAAAACTGGAAGATCTGCGGCGAAAACGTCTACGCGAAACACTCGATTCCCTACACCAATCTCGAAAGCTACTTCTACATCTTCTCCATTTGGAATGAAGTGAATGAAGCCTTGTCCTGGGACGAAACTGTCGAGTGGGCACGCCTCCTTGAGATCCCCACAGTATCCGTAATTTACGAAGGCCTTTGGGACGCCAGCTTAATTTCCTCCATCTCTATCGATGAAACTATTCAGGAAGGATACGTCGTCCGGCTAAAATCGCAATTCCCGCGGTCAGCGTTCGCAAACAGCATCGCAAAATGGGTTCGCCCAAACCACGTCCAGACCGACCAACATTGGATGCACGCCCAGATCGTCCCCAACGGCCTCAAAAAATAGGATGAACCCAACACGCTCATCTACGATCGGCTCCCTGCTCTCTGGAGGAAGCCCATCGCCGTCGGATCTTCTCGATGCTCTTGCCAAATGCGGACTCGAAAGGGTGGGTCTCCTCGCATCCACCCCTCAAGATCCGGAATGGCACGCCGAAGGCAATGTCCGCATTCACACCGAAATGGTAATCTCCGAAGCCTACAAAATCGCAGAAGCCTCCGAGGGCGCACACTTGAACATCAGCGATCGTGCAAGCCTTATTCTAAGTGCCGCGCTTCACGATATTGGAAAAACATCAACAACAAGAGAAGACCTCCGCGATGGAAAAATTCACATCGTCTCACCCCGGCACGCAAGGATTGGACGCTCTTACTTAGCCACTCGCCTCCCCTCAATCGATCTTCCCTCGCCGATTGGCGAAGCTATCCTCGGATGCGTCGGCCACCATCACGATTTGAAATCATTAGTCCGCCGCGATGCTCCCGCCCACCAATACGCAAAGTTATCGCGTTCCGTAAATCTGCATCTCGTCTATCTTCTCGAGCTAGCCGACCTCCGGGGTCGGATCAGCCCAGATATCGCCCCCCTGCTTGAAGATCTTGAGCTCTTCCGCATTTCAGCCGAAGAAATTGGAACCTGGGGCACCGATACCTACGCCGATTGGAAAGAGCGAATCGCCTCCACACTCCCACCAGGAAGCAAACCCTGCGCAATCCGCTACGCATACCTAGAATCCCGCCGAGCCTATGAAAACGGTCTAATCGCAACTCCCGAAGAAGGCGTCGCCCGTTCCTACGCCTGGTGCGCAGAAGGGCAACATGCCAAGCTCGTTCTCACCTGCGGCACCGCAGGCTCGGGAAAGAGCACCTGGATCCGATCCCACCTCCCCCACTACGAAATCATCTCGCTCGATTCACTGCGCGAAGAGATCGCCGGGAAGCGTGACAACCAATCAAAAAACGGCCAGGTATTCCAACGCGCCAAAGAACTCCTCAAAGACGCCCTCCGCAGAAAAGCGAAAGTAGTATGGGATGCCACCTCCCTCCGTTCCGATGGACGCTCACTCGTCCTCGGACTCGGTCACGATTACCACGCACAAACCCAAATCGTAGCATTCCCAACCTCACCAACAATTGCCTCCCGGCAAAACCGCAACCGCACGCACCCGATCCCCACCTCCATCCTCGATCGCCAACTCGATAGCTTGGAATGGCCCTTCATCTGGGAAGCGCACGACCTCATTTTCGCCGATCAATAATGATTACTTCCCCCCCCCGCCCTGATGATCGACGTAGCCCCTATCGGGCTCATGCGTACCGGGAACGAAAATGCGAGCTTCGCACTCGAAAGCGAGCCTGTGGATCCTCGGCTCTAGGCGATGCCGTGGGGAAGTTTGGAATAAATAACAGACAGAGTTGTCTTCTTGGAATGCGAGCCTTTCCATTCATCCTTCTTTTATTACTTCCACTCCAGCCCCT
>CALAIY010000092.1 GCA_937922595.1 uncultured Verrucomicrobiales bacterium
AATCCGCCGCCATCGTCATGGGAGAAAATATCGGCACCACCGTCACCGCCTGGCTCGCCTCCCTAGGAGCGTCAGTAAATGCCAAGCGCGCCGCCCGAGCCCACCTCATCTTCAACGTCTTTGGAGTCGTCTGGATGCTCGTTCTCTTCTATCCATTCACCGGCCTCGTCGAAATGATCAGCGGCAACCTCTTCGAAACCTTGAAGACGGAAAAGCAGACCACCGAACTCGCCTTCCGCCTCGCGATCTTCCACACCATGTTCAACTTCGCGAACATCGCCCTCCTCATCGGCTTCGCCCCCATGTTTGCCAAGCTCGTCACCAAATGGGTCAAAGAACCCGCCATCGGTGAAAAACGCAACCTCGGCACCGGCACCTCCGTCGTCGCCGAAAGCATGGTCGAATCTGGCGTCATCTCCATCCCCCAAGGCAAAAGCCTCCTCTCCGATCTCTCCCTCGCCACCAGGGAAACCGTCGATCTCGCCCTCGATGCCCTCAATAATCCCGATCTCGCCGCAGCAAAGCTCCCCAAGATCGAAGAACTCGAGCTCACCACCGATCAGCTCATGACGCGTGCCCACAAGCAGCTCTCCCGCGCCGCCCGAGGCCGCCTCAGTGAGCGCGATGCCAAGCTCGCCTCCGCCATGGCACGCGCCGCCTCCGAATTCGAAGAAATCGCCGATCACGCCGTCCGCGTCGTTCAGCGCCTCGATGAAGGCTCCCGCCCCGATCCCGTGATCCTTGAAACGATCGTCACCCCACTCAATGCCACCCTCGACGCCGCATACGCCGCCGCAGCCGGCAGCGAAATCCGCACCGACTCCAAGAAAAACGCCGATGCCGCAGAAGCCGCCCGCCACGCTGCCGACCTCGCCACCGAAGCCGCCATGGAAGGCTCCACCGATATCCACGTCGGTGTGAAAAACATCGCCCTCCACCACCACCTCACCCGCATGGCAGCCCACGCCCGCCACGTCGTGAAAGCGCTCGCACCAGAGGGCTCGTAGGCCTAGGGAAAGGAGTGTTTACCCTCCACTCCACCTGCCCCCATACCGCCGCCCGCCGCGGCACACTCGATCTTGCCCACGGCAAGGTCGAGACGCCCATCTTCATGCCCGTCGGCACCCAGGGCACCGTAAAATCTGTCCACCCCGAAGAGCTCATCCAGCTCGGCGCACAGATCATCCTCGGCAATACCTACCACCTCAATCTGCGCCCCGGCACCGAAGTCATCCGTGAATTCGGTGGCCTCCACGGCTTCTCCACCTGGGATCGCCCCATCCTCACCGACTCCGGCGGCTACCAAGTCTTCTCCCTCGGCTCGCTCAATAAAATCACCCCCCAAGGCGTCCACTTCAAATCCCACCTCGATGGAGCCGCCCTCTTCATCGGCCCCGAAGAATCCATGGAAATCCAGAGCACTCTCGGCTCCGACATCGCCATGCTCTTCGACGAATGCCCCCCCTACCCCTGCGAACGCAAATACGCCGAAGACAGCCTCGATCTCACCCTCGCCTGGGCAAAACGCTGCCGCAGCTTCATCGATAAAAACGCCCCCTCAGCCTCCGGCAACCCCACCGGCACCCAGCACCACTTCGGCATCGTCCAAGGCTCCGTCTACGCCGACCTCCGCGAACGCTGCGCCCGCGAGCTCACCGACATGGACTTCTCCGGCTACGCCATCGGCGGCGTCAGCGTCGGCGAGCCCGAAGACGAAATGATGAAAGCCGTAGATCACAGCATCCCCTTCCTCCCCCAGACCAAGCCCCGCTACGCCATGGGCCTCGGCACCCCGCCCCAGATCCTAGAAATGATCAGCAAAGGCGTTGATATGTTCGATTGCGTCCTCCCCACCCGCCTCGCAAGACACGGCACCGCCCTCACCCCAGACGGCCCCCTCAACCTAAAAAACGCCCGCTTCCGCCACGATCAATCCCCCCTCAGCGAAACCACCGCCCCCTCCTGCCAACGCTTCTCCCGCGCCTACGTCCACCACCTCATCCGCGCCAAAGAAATCCTCGGAATGCGCATCCTCACCCTGCACAACCTCGCCTTCTACCTCGATCTAGTCGCCTCCGCCCGCCAGCACATCGCCGCTGGCACCTTCCCCGAATTCAAAAATGAATTCACCTCGCGTTACCTCAAAAAAGCCAGCTAAGCCCAATCTCCACAAACAGCTCACCATCCTCTACCCCGAAATCTCATGCGCATGATACGAAGCGGCCTCATCCAGGCCTCCAGCACCCATCCCGGCGACACCGACCCCTCCGTCATCCGCACCGCAATGATCGAAAAGCACATGCAGATGATCGAAGACGCCGCCAAAAAAGGCGTTCAAATCCTCTGCCTCCAAGAGCTCTTCTACGGCCCCTACTTCCCCGCCGAGCAAACCACCCGCTGGTACGACATCACCGAACCCATCCCCAACGGCCCCACCATCCAACTCATGATGGAAACCGCCAAGCGCCTCGGCATCGTCCTCATCGTCCCCATCTACGAAGTCGATGGCACCGGCATCTACTACAACACCGCCGCCCTCATCGACGCCGACGGCAAATTCCTCGGCAAATACCGCAAAACCCACCTCCCCCACTGCCACCCCGGCTTCTGGGAAAAATTCTACTTCCGCCCCGGCAACCTCGGCTACCCCGTCTGGGAAACCGCCATCGGCAAAGTCGGCATCTACCTCTGCTACGACCGCCACTTCCCCGAAGGCGCCCGCGCCCTCGGCCTCAACGGAGCCGAAATCATCTTCAACCCCTCCGCCACCGTCGCCGGACTCAGCGAATACCTCTGGAAAATCGAGCAACCCGCCCACGCCGTAGCCAACCAATACTTCGTAGGAGCCATCAACCGAGTAGGCACCGAAGCCCCCTGGAACATCGGCGAATTCTACGGCCAAAGCTACTTCTGCGATCCACGGGGACAGATCGTAGCAGAGGCCAGCCGCGATCAAGACGAGCTGCTAGTAGCCGACCTAGACTTCGATCAAATCAAAGAAGTCCGCGACACCTGGCAATTCTACCGCGACCGCCGCCCCGATTCGTATGGGGAGATTGTGGAAGCGTGATGCGCCCATCAGCAATTATCTTCATCGGAATACAGGCCACGGGGAAATCGACATTCTTCCGCGAACGGTTTTCTGATTCCCACGTGCGGATTAATCTCGATATGCTAAAAACTCGACACAGGGAGGCTAAGCTACTCTCCGTGTGTATTGAAACGCATCAATCATTCGTCATCGACAACACGAATCCGAGTCGGAAAGAACGGGCGAGGTATCTCAATGTAGATTCCGAGATCTCATGGTCGCCACGACAGAACACCTCATGACCTGCGGCTTCCGGGTCACCTATGGCTACACCCAGAGTGATGAAATCTCACTCTTGTTCCACCTCGGTGAAGACTCCTTCGGGAGAAAACTGAGGAAACTCAACTCGATCCTAGCGGGTGAGGCCAGTGCAAAATTCTCACTCGGGCTTGGAGACATCGGCGCATTCGACTGCCGAATTTGTCAGCTACCTTCGAAATCAAAAGTGGTCGATTACTTCCGCTGGAGAAACGAAGATGCCAACCGCAATGCCCTGAACGCCCACACCTATTGGTTGCTTCGCAAAAAGGGGCTCAATAAAACACAGGCCACCGAGGCACTCGATGGAAAATCGACCGGAGAGAAAAACGAACTTTTGTTTCGCGAGAGTGGCCTGAATTTCAATGAGTTCCCATCATGGCAAAAGCGCGGCGTCGCTCTCTACTGGGCCAACGAAACCAAGAAAGGGTTTAATCCGATTACCCAGCAAGAGGAGTCTGCGGAACGGCGGGTGATCAAAACCGACTACGATCTCCCTATCAAGGACGAATACAGTACGTTTATTCGAGACACGATTCTCGCGCAAGCGAGTGAGTAAAAGATGAGATCCAGTGCATTGTCTGACGGGATACCAACGCTCCAAATTCTCCGGGAAGAAGCAGAGCTGTGCTGATCGACTGGAGCGCTTCTCTCCAGCAGGGAGCCCAAAAGTGGAGCGAAGAACTCCGCCTCTTCAGGCTAGATGGGTTCCATCTGAAGTTGCCTTTGCGGATGGCGCTGGCGGGGTAACTTCCTTCGGCCTGGTAATGAGGAAAATGTCAATAAAGGGTGTCACGTTCGAATGTATCCCCGCCGAAGAATGGGACGAGGCTATCACCATCGATGCCTTACTTCGGCTTAGCTGGCAGATCTTGCCATTTCCGAGAGCGAGGGATAAACGTCCACGCTATTGACGAGGGCTTACGTGCTCTTTTTCTGGGCTTGGAGTGGCAGGCCGAGTGAATCAGCAGCGGCGTGCGGATGCCGCCATCGAAAATAAAGGTCTTACCTCTGTGCGCAACGGTAGATTGGAACTTGGATCCGGTCGAAAATAAGAACTACGTCTACCATTGCCACCGGCCGGGACGATGATGGTATTTCCGCAGGATCCCGCCGTTTTCAAGGCTTTCACTACCCGATCGAGATCAAACAATTCACCGGCGTATTCGGGGCTGCCCCCTTTCGGTAATTGAAGCACAGATGCCACTGATCAAAGCGACAGGACAAACGGTCGCACTGCCCGAGTAGCCGATTTCATCTAGTAGCCTGGTGAGCGCCTAGCTAGGGCACCTCATAAATGGAGACAAGATCGAGATAATGGCCCGCGTCTGTCCCGCTACCGTCCGAACGAAAGGTAAACCTTAACCTTACTTGCCCCTGATTATCTGGCATTGGGATGACGCGCCGTATCCACTTAGCTTCGAACCGATCTGAGGTAGCTGGATCACGGGGAAACGCGGAAACTAAGACCTTGATGACCGAGTTGTCCTCCGCCAGTAACTCGAGAGTGACCGTATCAAAATGATCTTCTAGGCTCCACCACTCCCAGTAGCTTAATACTAGGTCTGATTTCCCAGCTAGGTCGATCAACGGGCTGGTCAGAGTGGACACCGTGAAATTGGCATATGAACCAGCTAGGCGCGTTCCAAAACACTGGCTCCCTTGCACTGCCGCACCAGGCCCTGAGCTGGGCACCCCCAACTGGTATCCTACAGCACCAACAGGCAAACTGCCGCCGAGTGTCCACCCTTGATCGATCTCAAAATTGTCGGTAAAAACAGGAGTTGCGACGGATTGAAACACACCGACCTCGGCTCGGTAGAACTGCTTAAGATCGTCACCAGAGCTGATTCGATAGCGCGTCTCCTCTTCAAATAATTCGAGACCAGCATCAACGATTTGTTCCAGCGCTAACGGGGAGCCCGCCCCGGCGAGGCGTAACGTTCCTCCAGGAAATGTTCGGAGTGTTAGGTCATGCGTCCCACTCTCATACCCCTTTTCGAAAGACTTCGTGCTCACCAGTTCGCCTGGCTTGGAGACCATTTGGTCTTGTATAGGATACAGCCGCCCATCGCTCCCCTTTCCGGCACCAGGGGCTCCTTGCCCACCAAAAATCGAGGGGAGCCAGGTCGCCGAAAATCGGGCATCAGCGTACCGAAGTATAATGGTTCCTCCTGCCCCCCCACCACCGCCGCCACCATTACCACCAAGCCCGCCGGAGCCCCCCTTACCACCCATCCCGCCCTTGCCGCCATCTCCACCCTTCAGTGATCCGATTGTTTGCCCGCTCAGTGCATTCTCACCCGCAATTCCGGATGAGCCTGAAACGGCGGTTACAGGCACCACTCCCCCTGGCGAACCTTTACCACCCCTGACGGACACCCCACCGGCGAACAAGGCATGGCCTTCGACGATAATTTCGACTGCTCCACCACCAGTCCCACCAGCCCCACCAGCTCCGCCTTTGGTGCCAGAAGCCCCGGCTCCTCCTGCGCCACCGAAACCACCCCGAGAGCCATTCGCTGTGGTGAAAAATCCGCTATCTGCTGAACCGCCGCCCGCTCCTCCTCCGCCGCTGCCGCTGGCACCGCCGCCGCCTCCTCCTCCAGAAGCTCCGCTGCTACCACCGCCGCCACCAATGAGTCGTGGTATTTCAGACTCCAAGTAGCGCCCACCGAATCCACCCTGCCCGACTTGCCCTCCTCTCCCGAACGCCCCCAACGAACCGGGGAATCCCGGCTGCCCATCTGCACCATCACTTCCAAGGCCGGGGAATCCCCCACCCCCACCAATCTCAGCCCCAAAACCGGGCGATCCCCCTAACGAATCACGAGCTGCCTGCGCAGCAGAGCCCGGACTATTGTAGCCATTACCACCAACGTTCGATACACCGGTACCACCACGCCCTCCATCATTCCCACCCACACCCGACTGCCCGGCTCTCCCGTTGTTAATGGTTGATGTCCCCTGTCCCCCCGGTATCCCACCGCTAAATGCCGGGTGCACCGCTGAATCTAGAGTGGCGTAGCCTGCGCCATCTCCAGCCTGACCACCGACAGACGGCCTAGCCCCAGCGCCGCCTCCCGCAGAGGCCTCCGAGGCTAACGCACCGGCAAAAATTAGCGACCCCGGCAGCATTTGGAAGTTCCCCTTAACAATAATCCTGCCTGGATCACCCCCCCTCAAAGTTATAATATCGCCGTTGGACATGATGGCAGAACCGTTCAACTCAAGCGTCGCGATCTGATCTGCTCCTCGCTTGAAGCTAACCGAGGCACCGCCGAACTCGTTCACTGATACTGAGTTTCCGTCACGAAGCGTTAAAGTATCCGTATCAAAGTAAACTGAGCCGCCATCAGAATTCAAACACAAGGCACCGAATAAAATCAGGCCAGCAATTGGAATAATCTTCATAGCAGATGAGGGGAGTAAGAGAATTCCATGATGAAGTAGGTGAATCTACTGGGTCAATGCATAGGAGCCACACCACTCTTTGGCAAAAACTTCTCGAAATACAGTTTTAGCACGCCGTAAATCATTGCCGCCTCGAGCCCGATCAGATTAGGCGCGGCGAAGATATCGGGCATGAACTGGAACTGTCGCTCGGGCGCCGGAGCTGCCTTGTAGGGCAGCGGCAACGGCCCGCATCGTTAGGAATCCGCAAAACCTCAATCGACGGGAGGGTGGAGACCGTAGTGCTCACTCAAGGGAATCGACCTGCCGCTTCTCAATCGGTAGAAGTTCCTGAATAACTCCAATGTTCAGGGGTTGTATGGCAGCAATGAGGTCGCCCACAACCGCACCAAACTTGAATCCGGAATCTGCTGCGACAGCGCGGGCACGATTGAGATAATTCTGTTCTATTTAGCCCACAATTGTGGGCTAAACTAGCAGTCGAACCAAAAGGCGAGGAGGACTTTCATTTTCTCATGCAGACCCTTCGCCTTTGGAAACCGCAAATCGTTGCAGCTTAACGTAAGCGGTCGTGATTCTGATGAGGTCGAACTCGCTGGTGCAGGAGGCCGCACGCCAAGGCGTGGAGCGTAGCTGAAGTTTTGGCATAGAGCTTGATAGTATCATATGATACTATCAACAAATGCGCTCCCCTTTTGAAATCACCCCGCGATCCAGCGCGCTTCTTGCGAAGATCGAGCGGATGCTGGGGCGCTTTGAGGGTGCTCTCGGGGCTGCGGCGAGCTTCGCGGATTCGGACGGTGCATGCGAGCGTTTCCATTGAGGGAAATACACTGACGGAGGAACAGGTGACGGCGGTTTTGGAGGGGAAACGGGTGATTGCGCCGGAGCGAGATCTTCGGGAAGTGCGGAACGCGATTGATTGTTATGAAGCGCTGGCGGGATGGCAGCCGCATTCGACGCGGGATCTACTCTCGGCACACAGACTGATGATGCGGGGGCTGATTGAGCGGGCTGGTAGGTGGAGGAACCAAGGAGTCGGAATTGCGAAGGGGAATGTAATTTCGCATCTCGCCCCTCCTGCTGACCGAGTGGCGGGGCTGATGAAATCCCTGTTTGATTGGACGAAAAAAGAGCGCGAGCTGCCCCCCCCTGATTACTGCGGCGGTGATCCACTATGAGTTGGAATTCATCCACCCTTTTTCCGATGGAAATGGTCGGATGGGGCGGCTTTGGCACAGCCTAATCCTCTATCTCTACCACCCCTTGTTTGCTCAGGTGCCGATTGAATCGATGATCAAAGCTAGACAATCAGATTACTACCGAGTTCTTGGAGAATGTGATAAGGAAGGTAAATCGTCTCGCTTCATCCAATTTTCGTTGGAGGTGACTCTTGAGGCACTGCGCGAAATTGAGCAACCCATTGATAGGATGTCCGGGAGTGATCGAGTCGAAGCGGCGAGGATTGCCCTTGGGAGTGCGCTGTTTTCCAGGAAAGATTATTGGGCTCGCTATCCAGGGATTTCATCGGCGACGGCGAGCCGTGATTTGAAGCGCGCCGTGACGGACAAGGTGCTAGAAGTGGAGCACGCGAAAGCGCTTACGCGGTATCGATTTACGTGAGACGATTGATGAGAAGATGCCTCTCGCATTTATCCCCCCGCCAGCTCATTGGATTGCTTCACAAAATCATCACCATTCCAATCAGTGTCCGTCTTTTGGGAAGCTTTCCGTGCAGCTTGGCGGTTTACGAGATCAGTGTGCGTCGTGAAGTAATCCAAGCTATGCCCACGAAAATCCTCTAGATTAGCAAAGCCCTTTTTCTCCATGAACGCTTCGAGTTCTTCACACATCTGCTTTACCACTGAGTAGCCAAATTTCATGACGCCCGTGCAGACTTGGACGGTATCTGCTCCCAAAAGGATGAATTGAGCCGCATCGGAGCCCGTTTCGATTCCACCAATTGCCGAGACCGATTTCCCAGGGAATTCCTTACGAGTAAGCTGAGCAAGCTCCATGACCATACGAAGAGCAATCGGCTTCACCGCCTTGCTAGAATAGCCTCCGGGAGTTGAGTAGCCTTCTACCGTTGGCTGTGGCCGAAGCGTATCTAGATCGACGCCCATGACACTGCGGATCGTATTGATTGCACTCACTCCTTCGCAACCAGCAGCAAGCGCGGCACGAGCAGGATCCTCAATGTGCGTAATATTGGGCGTCATCTTAGCCCAGACCGGAATCTTGGAAACGCCGTTTACCCAGCCGCAGACTTCCTCAAGAATCTCTGGATCCTGCCCCATAGCCGCGCCCATCTTCCGCTCGGGGAGGCCGTGGGGGCAGGAGAAATTGAGCTCGAAGGCGTCGACCCCGGCATCTTGGCAGCGCTCGATCATTTCACACCAAGCATCCTTATTTAATTCCTCCATCACCGAGGCGATGAGGACACGATCCGGAAATTCATCCTTACACGCCTTAAATTCATCGAGCCAGATTTCGAAGCTGCGGTCGGAGATGAGCTCGATATTTTCCCAGCCGATCACCTCTTTGTTATCCGCGCTTTTGAGTTTCGCGTAGCGGGGACTGACATTGATGACCTTTTTGTGATCCAAGCTCACCGTCTTGGCAATGACGCCGCCCCAGCCTTCCCTAAAGGCGCGATTGATCACACGAAGGTTCGTTCCCGGAGGCCCCGAGGCGATAATGAATGGATTGGGCAGCGTGAGGCCATCGACAGTGGTTTCTAAACTCGGCATTTTCGGGGCGCAGTGTTTACCCATCTCGGACGTGGAGCAACTGCCCGGCGATGTGAATGACGATTCCAAAAATTCACCAAATTAGGAAAAACCGCCCGCAATCGCGCATCGCGGCATAGTTGCGGGTTGCCGTCCGGCTCCACCGCGCTATCTCCCAGAATGAACATGCTTTCTCTTCCCATCATCCTCGCCCAAGAAACTGCCCCGGCCGCTCCCGGCGGTCAAAATCCCATCGGCGCATTCCTCCCGATGATCTTGATCTTCGTGATCTTCTACTTCGTCCTCATTCGCCCACAGCGGAAGAAGCAAAAGGAGCTCGAAGCACAAGTCTCCACCACAAAAATCGGCGACAAAGTAATCACCGCTGGCGGCCTCCACGGCCTCGTGGCCAACGTGAAGGAGAAAACCATCGTCCTCAAAGTCGCGGACAACGTAAAAATCGAATTCGAAAAATCTGCAATCCAGACGGTCATCAAGAAAAACACCCCTACGGAAGACGGCGGCACCGCAGAAGTCGATGCCATCGAAGAGCCTAAAAAATAGCCTCTTTCCCCACCCCGCGCTCCCTCTTGCATTAGACGGCGCACGCGCGTAAGAGAAGCCCCCATTTTTGCCCGCGATCATTCGCCGGGTTTCCTAACCTTTTGTCCGCTGCTCCTGCTGCAAATCATGTCCATCCAGCATCTCATCTTCCTCATCGGCCTCGCCACGCTCGGTCTCTTTATCTGGTACTTCGGCACCGAGAAAGACTCCCGTAAACGCGTCCTTGGCCTCGTGCTCACCGCAATGGTCACGGGATTCTGTCTCTACGGAATTTTTAATACCGATCGCTTCCCCAATAGCTACCAAGTCCTCTTTGAGCGCTCCGCTGAAGATGTGGAAGACAAGTCCCTGGATGATGAGCTTCGCGCCCAAGCCCGAGCTTCGCTCGAAACCTCCCTCAAGCCGGAAGAAAAACACCTCAAGCTCGCCCTCAGCGCAATCGACAATACGATTTCCCTCAGCCTCAGTGGGCTTGAGCTAGCCGAAGTCGAAGCCGCCGTCGCAAGTGCAGAAGAAAAGCTCGGCCTGAAAGCCCAAGTCACCGCAGATCCCCGCCCTTCCACCGCGATCCGCAAAGGCATCGATCTCCAAGGCGGCTCATCCTTCGTCGTCCAGCTTACCTCCTCTGATGAGGCGAAGCCAATCACCCAATCCTCCCTCGATCAAGCAATCGCCGTCCTCGAGACCCGCCTAAACCCAGACGGAGCCAAAGACCTCCTCACCGCCACCCAAGGTGAAAACCGCATCCTCATCCAGATGCCCGGAGTGAAGCCCGAAGAAATCGAAGGTATCCGCAAAAAAATCCAGGAAGTCGCCAAGCTTGAATTCCGCCTTGCCCACCAAAATTCAGCCGGCCTTCTAGCCCAAAAATCCTCTCCCACCGCACCGCTCCTCGTCCCAGGATTCATGGAGCTCCCCTCGCGCCCCGATGCGGACGGAAACCCTCAGCCACCTGTCGTCGTCACGAAAAACATCGCCATCTCAGGTGATGCCGTCGCCTCCGCAGCCGCCGTTTTTGGAAATAACGGCTGGGAAATCCTCCTCCGCCCCACCAGCGCCGGTGCCGATCTTTTCTCCGAAGTCACCACGCCAAACGTCGGGCGCCAGCTCGCCATCATCATCGACGGCGAAGTCCTCTCCGCCCCCGTCATCAATGGTCCACTGAGCAACTCCATCAGCATCTCTGGAGACTACACCGTGGAAGAAGCTGTCGACCTCGCCTCCAACCTGGAAAACCCTCTCGCCGTCACCCCGAAGATTGTCGACGAGCGCAGTGTCTCCGCCACCTACGGTGAAAACACCATTAAGCAGGGCGTCTACGCAGGCATCGCCGGCCTCGGACTCACCCTCCTCTTCATCGTCCTCTACTACCGCATCGCCGGCCTCATCGCCCTCATCGGCCTCTCGGTGAATATCATCATCCTACTCGGCTGCCTCGCGATGTTCGATTTCACGCTCACCATGCCCGGCATCGCCGGCATCGTGCTCACCATCGGAATCGCCATCGATGCCAACGTCCTCATCTACGAGCGCCTGCGAGAAGAGCTCAGCTCCGGGAAAACCCTCGGAGCCGCCATCCAAGCAGCCTACGAAAAAGCCTTCTCCGCCATCTTCGATGCAAACCTCACCACCCTCATCACCGCCACCATCCTCTTCATGGTCGCCAGCGGTCAGGTGAAAGGCTTCGCCGTCACCCTCACCATCGGTATCCTCGCATCCCTCTTCGCCGCCCTCCTCGTCACCCGCGTCTGCTTCATGTGGCTCGCCGGACACGGTGGCCCCGTCACCAAGCTCAATCTCTCCAGCTTCCTTCCCGAAGGAAAAGTTTATGACGTCCTGGGCAAGCGCCGCCCCGCCTTCTACCTCTCCATCGTCGCAGTGATGGGATCACTCGCCTGGCTCGGCATCCAGCAGGATAAAAACCTCGGCGTCGATTTCAACGGCGGCGAACTCATCACCTTCAAAGCCACCAACGGCCTCAACCTCGAAAACGTCTCCTCATCCGTCGCCGATCTCGAGATCGATCACTTCGTGCAAAGCTCCGCCTCACCCGACGGGCAGGACTTCATCACCGTCCGCACCGAATATTCAAAAGTCGAAGGCATCAGCAACGCCCAGACCATCGTTGATGCCGTCGCCACAGGCAGCGGAGTTGCCCTCGATAAACTCGATTTCTCAAAAGAAAGCGTCGGTCCTGTCGTCGGAAAAGAGCTCGCCAAATCTTCCGCCCTCGCCCTCGGCCTCGGAATGCTCGGCATCTTCATCTACCTCACCTTCCGCTTCGAGGTCTCCTTCGCCACCGGTGCCATCACCGCACTCGTGCACGACACCGTCATCTGCTTGGGCATCGTCACTCTCCTCGGAGAGAAACTCTCCCTCATCCACGTCGGAGCGTTCCTCACCATCGCCGGTTACTCGATCAACGACACCATCGTGGTCTTCGACAGAATTCGCGAACTTCTCCGGGAGGAAAACAAAGGCAGCACCCTCCAGATCATGAACAAGGCCATCAGCCAAACGCTCGGTCGCACGATCCTTACCTCGATCACCACCTTGATCGTTGTCACCTGCCTCGCGATCTTCGGCGGCCCCTCCCTCCGTGATTTCTCCATCACCCTTATTGTTGGTGTCCTCATAGGGACCTACTCCTCCCTCTTCGTCGCAGCCCCCATGGTGCTCTGGCTCTCCCGCCGCTCCGGTAAGGATCTTCGCGAAGAAGTCCTCGAAGCCGATCGCGCCCGCGAGATCGATGACACCGGAATCGAGAAAGAGCGCCCAGGCCGCAAAGGATACTCCGATGATGAAGTCGGAGAATTCCCTGAAGACACCACCCTACCGGAACCAAAATCCTAGGTTGACTCCCGGTCCAATCCCGGGATATTCCCCGCCCGTCGAACACGGCAAAATTTTCTTAAATCCTTTCTCTTAAATCTTTCCTCCTCCCTTCATGCCAGCAGAAGTCACCATCAAAAAAGGCGAGCCAGCCGATCGCGCACTCAAGCGCCTCAAGAATAAGCTCGAATCCGAGGGCATCCTCGAAGAAATGCGCCGCCGCCGCGCCTTCGAAACTCCCGATCAACGCACCAAGCGCAAAGCTCGTGCAAACGCCAAGCGCAACCGCAACACAAACAACCGCGTTCGCTTCCAGCTCTATCCACCACGCCCTAGCGAAGAAAACAGCGAAGCCGCGAAAGTAGCTGCCGCTGGCATCGAATAGTAGCACCCAAGAATTTCCGCAAAGCGGCATCCGGCAACGGGTGCCGCTTTTTTCGTGGACACCTCAAGCAAAAGCGCCCCCCTCCCTCAAGAATCAGGGAGTCACAGGAAGCCTACCCATCGTCTGATCCCCATTCGCCATCAATCCATTCTGCTTGTAGACCTTCAGCTGAAAATGCGTCGCCGTAGACTGCACGCCCTCGAGCGTGCTCAACTTCTCTGAGACAAACCTCGCCACCTCCTGAAGCGTCGTCCCCTCCACAATTACCGCCAAATCATACGCCCCACTCATCAGCAAGCACGTCCGCACCTGATCGAATCTCGCAATTCGATCCGCCACGCGGTTAAAACCGCCCCCTCGCTCCGGCGTTGTCTTCACCTCAATGAGAGCACTCACGCCTCCCCACCCCGATTTCTCAGGATCCGTCACCGCGCTATAGCCAAGGATCGTACCATCAGCCTCCCAAGCCCCGATTTTCTCGGCAACCTCGACTTCAGTATTTCCAGTGAGTCCAGCAAGCTCTGCGTAGCTCGCACGCCCATTTTGCTGGAGGTAATCAAGAAGTGGATCAATCATATCCTCTTATGCTCCGTCGCCAAAGGAAACGCCCGTAGCCCGAGCCGCATTTACCACCTCGCCATCCGCTTCCACAAGGCGAAGCTCATTCACAGCCTCTTTAATGGGCACCGATCCCACATGATACTGCTGATAGCTCACCATCTGGCCAAAAGCGCCCTCATGGATCAAGTCCACAGCCTTCACCCCAAAGCGCGTTCCTAAAATACGATCAAGCGCAGTCGGAGCGCCACCCCGCTGAAGGTGACCCAGAGTGCACGCACGCGTTTCTTTCCCCGTCATCTCCTCCACCGCCGCCGCCACCTTATCACCAATCCCACCAAAGCGAACCTCTCCCGCACTCTCCCCCTTAGTCGTAATCTCCCCATCGATCGGAGACGCCCCCTCTGCCACCACGATCAGCACACTATGCTGCCCCGATGCTTCCTTCGCCTTCACCGCATCAGCCACGTGCTCCATACTAAATGGAATCTCTGGGAGCAGAATAATATCCGCCCCACCACCAATCCCGCCATAAAGCGCAATCCAGCCCGCATTGCGCCCCATCACCTCAAGCACAATCACCCGCTTATGGCTCGAAGCCGTCGTGTGAAGACGATCAAGAGCATCCACCACCGTCGCCACCGCAGAATCAAAGCCAAACGTCATCGCAGTAGCCGAAAGATCATTATCAATCGTCTTCGGCACACCAATCACCGGAATCCCCTCCTCAAAAAGTTGAAGCCCAGTCGTCAGCGACCCATCTCCTCCCACAACGATGAGGGCACGGATCTCGAGCATTTCGATGATCTTCTTCGCCTTCTCCATCACATCCGGCGGGACAGCCATCACATCCCCCTTACCCACTTTAGCCACGAAATGCCCCTTATTCGTTGTCCCAAGGATCGTGCCGCCCAGCTTCATGATCCCAGTCGTCTTCACCTTATCCAGCATCATGTAATCGCCTGGAGGCAACATCCCCTCAAAGCCATCTCTAAAGCCAATGACCTCCCAGCCAAGTTGAGTCGCTGCGCCTACCACCCCGTGGATGACAGCATTCAGACCGGGGCAATCGCCGCCGCTATTTAGGATACCGATTCTCATATAAAAATGTGGGAAAAAAGAAAAATGGGGAAAGCTCTTCCTACAAAGACGAGACACGGGGTCCGCTCCGACGCCAGCGAAAAGACTCCATCATCCCAGGCGATATCTACACAACACAAAGGTTGGCCCCGGAAAGAAAGCCGCTACTCTGATCCCCTTCCCCAAGGTGTCCGACTCAAAAAATTCTCCCTCCGGAAACGGCTCGCCAAGACGCCGCCGCCCACCCCGTAAAAAGAAATCTGCCGCTTCTCCCAACGCGGCTCGAGGCTCCGGAGGAAAAAACGGTGATAGGCGCCCGCAAAAAAAGAAAGCCGCAGGCCAACGCCAAGGCGGAAATCGTAACTCCGGCGCATCGGGCAAATCCGGCAACCGCGGCCGCCGCAACAACACCTCTGGAGGCCAGCGCCCACCGCGCCGCCGAAATAAGCCGGCACCCAAGCAATCACTGCTCCGGCGTTTTCTCATCTTCCTCGGCCTAGCCGATCCAAAGCGAGCCCCACGCAAAAAGTCCAATACCGCCATCGCTGCAGAAGCCGATGCCAAGCGCCAAGAAAAAGCCGCCGCAATCCCCAAAGACGCCCCCCGCCATCCGCTCAGCAGCCCCCGCGTCTACATCACCAATCTCCCCTACGAAGTCACCGAGGACGACCTCGCCGAACTCTTCGGCGGAGCCGGCCACGTCGCCCACGCCGAAGTCATCGCAGATCCAAAGACCCAGCGATCAGAAGGCCGAGCCTACGTGGACATGTACACCCGCACCGAAGCCACGCGAGCCATCGACACCCTTCACGACCGCGCCTTCTTCGGACGCCGCCT
>CALAIY010000093.1 GCA_937922595.1 uncultured Verrucomicrobiales bacterium
TTTTTTGTGGGCGGGGGTGGGGAGGTGTCTGATTCTTTGGGGGGCATCGGCGCTAATAGTTACGTCGGGATAGGCGTGGCGGGAAGGGAAAGGGTGTGCGAGGGCTCGGGGGGCGATGCGCACCGATAAAGAAATTTTCAAGATCCTGCAGGAGTGTCCCGAATTTGTGGGGATGCTGGCGGGATTCGATGATGATGGGCCGGCGACGATGGAATCGGTGACGGTGAAGGAGATCCAGCGCAGTATGGATGGGCTGGTGCGGCCGGAGGATTCGGAGAGGCCACTGACGGTGGTGGAGGTGCAGTTCCAGCTTTCAGAGACGATTTATAATCGAATCGTGATTGAGATGTCGTCGGTGCAGGAGACGAATGGAATGCGGGCGATTCGTGGGGTGATTTTTTTCGCGTCGCGTTCGCTGGATCCTGCGGTGGAGCCTTGGGTTTCTTCGGTGACTTCGGTTTATCTGGATGAGATTCTTGAGGCGCGGGAGAAGGTGGATGATGCGGATCCGGTGGTGGCGGTTTTTAAGCCGGTGTTTGAGAAGGATACGGAGAGGCTTGAATTAGAGGCTGCGCGCCATTACCGTGCTATCAAGAATGCGTCGGGTCTGAGTGCTCGGCAGGCTGAAGTTTTGGCTCAAATTTTTACCCACTGGTTGTTTGAGCGACTTGGAAGCCGTAATATAAAAGAAATCGCTATGATCCTCGACCTTCCAGATATTGAAGAGACCCGCGCGGGTAAGGAACTTATTGGAATTGGGCTAGAGCGTGGGATGGAACGCGGGATTGAGCGTGGAATCGTGGAGGGGCAGGAACTGGGGATGGAGAAGAGTATCCTTACGATTGCTCGGAGGCGCTTTGGTCTTGATGGGATCACCCCGGCTGTTGAGGCGGCGGTTCGTGATTTGAAGCCGGAGGCTTTGGAGATGCTTTTGGTGGAGCTTATCGATCTTGAGGATCTTGCTGCGTTTAAGGCGATGGTTTCTCGTCTTGCTTAGGGATTACGGTAGCGGGAGGAGAGGGTGTAGTTGTTGGGGCGGGTGTAGATGGCTTGGACGACGGATACGTTGCGGGTGTCGAAGGCGGCTTCGCAGTAGGCTAGGTAGTAGTCCCATTTACGGATGAATTCTTCGGAGAACTCTTGGTGGCGGACTTCTTGGAGGGTGGCGTGGAAGTTTTCGCGCCAGGAGTGGAGAGTGCGGGCGTAGTCGTCTCCGATGTCTTCGAGGCCGTGGAGGAAGAGGTCTCCGGTTTTGTGGAGGGCTTTGTTTACTCTGCCTACGCTGAGGAGGAGGGAGCCGGGGAAGATGTGTTTTTGGATGAAATCGACGTCTCGTTTGAGGCGGTTGTGCCAGGCATCGGGGACGGTGATGTATTGGAGGGCGAAGAGGCCGTCGGGCTTGAGGAGGGAGGCGGCTTTTTTGAAGTAGGTCTCGAGGAAGTGGTCTCCTACGGCTTCGAGCATTTCGATGGAGACGATTTTATCGTAACTTCCTTGGTGGGCGCGGTAGTCTTCGAAGAGGGCGGTGGCATTTTCGGAGATGCCGGTTTCGGCGAAGCGGTTGTTTGCGAAGGTGAGTTGTTCTTTGGATATGGTGAGGCCGGTGACTTTGCATCCGTGGTGCTTTACTGCGTGCTCGGCGAAGCCTCCCCAGCCGCAGCCGATTTCTAGGATGTGATCGGTGGGGCGTAACTTGAGGTGTTGGCAGAGGGCTTCGTATTTGGCGGCCTGGGCGGCTTCGAGGGTCTCCGCGCCGGTGTCGAAGCGGGCGGCGGAGTAGGTCATGGTTTTATCGAGCCAGAGCTTGTAGAATTCGTTGCCGAGGTCGTAGTGTTCGGAGATGTTTTTTTGGGATTTGGTGGGGGTGTTTGGACGGAGGTGGTGAAGGGTGCGATTCCAGCTGCGGAGGAGATTTACGGGTGCGAATGGATTTTGTGTGCGGCGTTGTGTGGCGGTGCGGGTGGCGTTGTGGATGGCCCATGCTATGGCTCCTTGAAGGTCTGGGGTGGTCCAGTGGCCGGCGATGTAGGCTTCGCCGAAGCCGATGTCTCCAAAGAGGGCGACGGCGCGGTAGAATTCGGGGCTGCGAATTTCGATGGTGGCGGTGAAGCGCTTGTCGGAGTGGGGTGAGGAGATTTTTTCGGTGGTGCCGTTGGGGAGGGTGAGGGTGAGGTGGCCGAGATCCATGCGGCGGAGTTCGCGGAGGACGGGGGCGGCGAGGAGGGAGGAGGTGCCGGGAAGGATTTCGGGGAGGGTGGTGGCGGGTGTTTCTGTCACGGGCGAAGTTCGTCGGGGAGGAGTTGATCGCGTTGGAGTTCGGGGTTGGCGGACTTTGCGATGTAGGGCGCTTTTTTGCGCCAGAGGCGGAAGGCTTGCCAGTGGATTCCGGAGATGACTTTGAGGGTCATGAGTGGGTAGCGGATGGCGAGCTTGCGAAAGGTGCTGGAGGTGATGGGCTCGCGGGTGCCGGTGAGGGCGGCGACGAAGGTGGTGCGGTCGTCGTCTTGGGTGTGGTCGTCGACGTGGAGTTTAAGAGTTTTCCCGGGAGGGGTGAGGCGGAAATCAAAGGCGACGTCGAGCTTGGAGAATGGGGAGACGTAGAAGTGCTTGGGGGTGGTGAGGCGGCATCGATCGGGATTCGTAGGATCGGGGGGGACGAAGTAGGGCTTCATTTCGCCGAAGGTATTGGATACTTCGGCGATGGCTCCTAGGGGGCGGCCGTTTTCGTCGGAGGCGAAGTAGAATGAGACGGGGTTGAAGACGTAGCCGAAGATACGGGGGAAGGTGATGAGGCGGATTTTGCGAATGGCGTCTGGGGCGAGGCCGTTTTTCTCGAAAAATGCGAGGGCTGCGGTTTTGATTCCTTTGGGGTGTGGGAGGTGGTCGCGGTCGTAGAAAGCAAAGAGATTGCGTTGATTGTGGGAGAAGAGGCGGTGGCGCTTTGCGAGCGCGGGGATCTCATCGAGATCGAGGCAGAGGGCGAATACGCTGTAGGTAAAGCGGTGGCCGACGGGCTCAAGTCGGTGGTGCATGACGCTTGCGTGATAGACGCATGAGACGTCTTCAGGATTCAGGTGAGCAGGCATCGGGAACACTTACGCACATGATGGCGGGGTGGACTCCTGGGGGGGCTATTCTTCGAGAAGGGAGGTGGTGAGCGCGGAGTAGGTCGTTTTGTTGATCAGGAAGACTTCGGGAAGTCCTTGGCGGGTTCCGATGTAGAATTCTGGATTGGAGGCGGAGTCGGATGGGGGGGCGAAGCTGAGGACTACGGGTGGCTCGTTGTTTGAGAGGGTGATGGTGACGATGAGTGAGGGGTTACTACTCAGGCGGTCGAGGGCATCGGAGCGCCGTGTGAGCCAGCGATCGGCGTAGAAGGTGGATAGTGCCGCAGCGATAAGATTGGCGCGTGTCTGATCGAGGCGGGGGGTGAGATCGATTCCGGGGCGGGAGGCGCTCCAGCGGAAGGTGGTGGGATTTCTTACGAGGGAGAATGGGGGGGCCGCTCCTTCGGCGATGGTGATGGATTGGAGATCGAAGGCGCTAATTCCGGTGACTTGGGTGGAATGGAAGGCGATGGAATCGGTGGGGAGGGCGGCGAGGAGGCTGGGGCCGATTTGGTAGACGAAGGGTCGGTCGGTGAAGGTGGCGAAGAGTTTGTTGGGGGTGTCGCGACCGCGGCCGAGGAGAAGGGTGCTGGTGGTGGTGATGCTGGGATCCCTGGGATTGGGGATTGATATGAATGAGAGTGTGGCGGCGGGATTGGTGAGGCCGTAGGGGGCGAGGTCGGTGGGGGCGTCGTTTGCGAAATCGAGGATAGGGGTGGTGTTGACGGTTTCGACGAGGTCGATGATGCGATCGGAGTTTGCGCTGATGGGGTTTTTCGCTGTGCCGTATTGCCAGGCGGAGGTGGCGGTGCGGCGGAGTTTGATGGGGAGGTTGTTGGCGAGTGTGTAGTCGAGGCCGATAAGAAGCTCGGGATCGATGATTGCGAGGGTGATGCTGCGAATTTCTTGAGGGCGGGCGAGGACGGCGGAGAGGATGCTTGGTGAGACTTCGAAGATGACGGGGCGCCGCTCGGAGGTGGTGGCGAGGACTGTGCCGGGTGCTACTTCGAGTAGCTTGATGGTGGTTTTATCGATGGTGCCGGAGACGACGGTGACGGTGGCGGTGGGTTCATCGAATGATGCTGGGACGATTGCGGAGCCTTCACCGGTGGCGGTGTGGGCTTTGACGCGTGCGGAAGTGAGGGCTTTGACGATGGCATCGACGGTGCCGGGCTCGGCGGTGGTATCGAGTGGCTCGGTGATTTGCCAGATTGCTTTGGTGGAGCCGGAGGATGGGGAGAGGCGATCGAGGGTGAGTCCGCCGCTGGCTGTGCGGATCCGGAGGGTGGTGACGTCGGTGGAGGCGACGTCGAGAAGGCGGGGATCGCGGAAGGATGTGGTGGATTTGGAGAGGACGGATAGGTGGGGCGAGCGGACGATGGCGATGGTATCGGAGCCGGAGAGTAGGTCGCGAGCGTAGACGGTATCGGTAAGGGCGGCAGGCTTGCCGATCTGGACGTGGACGAGGGGATCGCCTGATTGATTTTCGAGGATGATTTCGCGTGATGCGGTGTCGAAAGGATCGATGCCTTGTACTTCGTAGCTTGAGTCGAGGCGCTCGACGACTTCGAGGGTGGTGGCGAGAGAAAAGAGGGCGGAGGCGGCGTCGGGATCGGCTCGGTCGCGAAAGGGGCGGACGATGCGCCAGCTTTTTTGAGGGTTTTCGCGGCGGAGTTCGGTGCGGCCGGTGGCGTCGCGAAGTTGGATCTCGACGGTTTCCTCGGGAGAGGCGGTGGCGAGAAGGTGGGCGTTGGCGGCGATTTCCGATGTGGAGGGCGCGTGGCGCTCGGCGTAGTAGATAAATGCTCCTACGGCTCCTACGAGTGCGGCTAGAATGAGGGTCGTCGAGGTACGCACGGGTTACTTTTAGGATCTCCGGCTGCTCCAGACGAAGAGGCCGAAGCAGAAGACGGTGGCAGGGAGGATGATGGTGGTGAGCCAGAAGATTTTGGAACGCTGGGCTTCGGTGATGTCGAGCTTGTAGCGTTTTTTAATGAGGGGGGCGATGCCGATGAGTTCTTCGCGGTCGAGGAGCCAGTTGATGGAGTTTGCGACGAAGTTTTCGTTGTTGGGGAGGTAGTTTTCTGGGTCGAGGAGGGTTGCGTTTCCTACGACGACAAGGCGGGAGCTTTTAATGCGAATGCGGGCGTCTCGGGCGGCTCCGCGTTCGGCTGCTGCGGCAAGGTAAACGGGTGGGCCGGTGTCGCGGCCTTGATCGTATTTGGGAGATGCTTGGGCGAAGAGTGTTTCTCCCCAGAATTTACTGGTGGCTTCGAGTAGAGGGTTTACGAGAATTCCGGAGTCTTTGAGGAATTTTTCGCGGGGGGCGATTTTGAGGGAGGATGATTGTCCTGCGAGCTCTGTGCCGAGGGCGATGAGTGGTGTGGTGATGGGGAGGTCTTCGACGGGGACGAAGTTGCATTGGACGGTGAAGATTTTTTGCTGGGCGAGGGGGCTGATGTCGAGGCTGAGGACGCGGTCGTTGCGAGGGGTGATTCCGTAATTGGAGAGAAAGCGATCGAGGATTGGGGTCTCGTAGAAGGGATCGCGGAAAACTAAGATGGAGCCTTGGTTGTCCTCCCAATAGGTGGAGAGCATTCCGGTTTCGGTGCGTGTGAAGTCGCTTTGGGGGGCGAAGATGACGACTCCTGCGGCGTCTTCGGGGACTGTTCCGGCGGTGGCGAGATCGAGGAGCTTGAGTTTGATGTTTTGCTTCCGGACGAGTCGTTCTAGGATGGCGTCGGCGGAGCCGGCGGCGGTGACTTTGGGGGCTCCTTTTCCTCTTACGTAGTAGAGGATGCGTGGGGCGGATTCGGTGACGGAGATGAGTGCTGAGGAGATGGCGTCTTCACCGTGGAAATCGATGACGCGGCTGCGAGATTGGTAATTGGTGTCGTAGGTGACTAGGTCGGTTTCTTTGAGGAATCTCGCGCGGTCGCCTGATTCGACGATGATGGTATTGCCGGTGAGGCGGGTCTCGAATTGATTGACGACTTCTTTTACTGCTTCGGGGGAGCGGACGGGGTCGATGAATTTAACGGATAGCTTTCCTTTGCCGCTTCGTTTGTATTGATCGGTGAGGACGCGGACATCTCGGAGGATTGGTGAGCTGTTCCCGAAGATGACGGTGAGCTTCGCGTTTTGCTCGAGGGATTCGAGGTAGCCGACGGTTTTCTGGGAGAGGGTGTATTCTTGGTTTTGGGTGAGATCCCAGCGTTTGTGATGGCGGAATGCGAGGTAATTAATGACTCCGAAGAGGATGAGTCCGAGGAGGATTTGGAAAAACACATTTGTCCCGATGCGGCCGCGGCGGATGGGTTTTGCGTCTGGAGTGGATGGGGGCACGGGGAGACTTATTAGGATTTCCAGCGGCGGAATTCTACGACCTGGTGGGTGAGAACGAGGAAAAGAACGGAGAGGGAGGCGTAGTAGACGAGGGCACGAGTATCGAGAAGGCCGGAGGTGAACGTCTGAAGGTGGGTGACGGAGGAGAAGTAATCGACAAGCTCTTCGGATGAGGGTGGGAGCAGGCGCTTGGCGGTGCTGGCGAAGAGGCCGAGAAGGTAGTGGATGATTGTGAAGGTGAGCGTGGTGATGGCTGCGATCATCTGATTGCTTGTGAGGGAGGATGCGAGGCAACCGAGGGCAATATTGAAGAGTCCCATGGCAAATACGATGGTGTAACTTCCGATGAGGGCGCCGGGGGGGAGGTCGGCTGCTCCTGCTGTGACGTATTGGAAAACGAAAAAATTAATGAGGCTTGGGAGCCATAGGACGGCGTAGAAGATGACGGCTGCGGAGAACTTTGATGTGACGAGCTGCCAGGCGGAGACGGGGGCGGTGAGGAGTGTTTCTAAGGTTCCTAGACGACGCTCTTCGGCGAAGAGCCGCATGGTGATGAGTGGAAAAATTGCGAAGTAGGTAAGATAGAACCAGGGGCTGTCGAAGGTCCATTTCACTAGGCTGCCACCGCTGGCTTCACGCTGAAGAAAGGAGACGGAGGCATTGAAGGCGAAGCCATTTAATACCATGACGAGGCCGAGGACGATGTAGGCGACGGGCGAGTAGAAGAACGCGCGGAGTTCTTTGCCGAATAGGATGAGGAAGGTGCGCATCGGCGGAATTAGGCGAGGTCGTCTTGGGTGATTTCGACGAAGACGTCTTCGAGCGAGGCTGATTTTCGGGAGAGTTCGCGGACGGTCCAGCGTTCTGAGACTGCGATATTGTGAATGGTCTCGCGGGGATCGACTCCGGCTTCGGTGCGCACGCTGACGCGCGCCCATCCACCGGGGAGGGATGTGGCGTTTACCTTGCGGAGTCCTTTTACGTGCTTCTCGATGGCGGTGGCGGCGAGCTTTGGGTCGGCTTTGATTTCGGCGATGACGCGTCCGGCGGTGCGGATGTCATCGGAAAGGTCTTTGGGGCGACCGCTGGCTTTGAGTTTTCCGCCATTGATAATGAGGACGCGATCGCAGGTCATTTCGACTTCCGAGAGGATGTGCGTGGAGAGAAGGACGGTGTGTTCTTTGCCGAGGTCGCGGATGAGGCCGCGGATTTGGCGGATCTGATTTGGGTCTAGGCCGTTGGTGGGTTCGTCGAGGATTAGGAGATCGGGATTGTGGATGAGGGCATCTGCGAGACCGACACGCTGACGGAATCCTTTCGAAAGTACGGCGATCGGTTTCCGACGGACGTCGGTGAGTCCACATAATTCCATGACTTCGCCTACGCGCTTCCTCACGGGGCGTCCGCCTTTGATGCCTTTGAGTTTTCCGCGGAAGCGGAGGTATTCGCGGACGCGCATCTCATCGTAGAGCGGGACGTTTTCGGGCATGTAGCCGATGTGGCGTCGAGCTTCCATTGAGTCCTCAAAAACGTCGTATCCTGCGATGCGTACCGTGCCGGATGTGGGCGGAAGGTAGCTCGTGAGCATTCGCATTGTGGTGGTCTTTCCTGCACCATTGGGGCCGAGGAAGCCGACGATTTCCCCACGCCCGACCTCGAACGAGAGGCCGTTTACAGCGGTGTGCCCGGCGTAGCGTTTGGTGAGGTCGGTGGCGTCGATCATATGGGGGAGCGACTACCTAGACTCGTGCCGTGGCCGCTGCAAGGGACGCGAGCTTTTCGGTGTCTGAAAAAAGCGAAAATAGTGTCTCCAAAGTGCTGGCGTTCTTTAGTGAATGTGGAAGGACTGTCTAGCACCCCGCAATCACTCATAATTCCTAGCGGAAATGTCAGTATCCCTTCCTGCCCGCGCAAACGCGGAACTCATCGACGCCCAATATTTGGCGTGGCAACAAAATCCAACCTCTGTAGACGCTTCCTGGGCAGCCTTTTTTGAAGGTTTTGAACTAGGGCTCGTCGAGAGCAAACGCCGCAAGGATAACCCGTCTCAGGGGAATCTGGTCGCGGGCAGTGGCTCTGCTCCAGAGTCTGCTCTCGCATCCCGCGCGAAGCTGGTCACGCTTGTTTATACCTTCCGCGCGCTCGGACATACTTCGGCTTGGGTTGATCCGCTTGCTGATGGAGCGCCGCAGGATTCGAAGCTTACTAAAGATCTTCCGGAGTTTTCCGAAGCTGAGCTTGCCGAGGAAGTCTCCACGCAATTCTACGCGGGCGGCGAGAAGATGAAGCTGAGCTCACTTATTGAGCGGCTTTCTACGACTTACTGCGGATTCATTGGGTATGAATTCATGCACATTCACGGAGCTGAGACGAGGAATTGGATCCGTGATAAGGTGGAAAACCGCCGGACTACCGTCGAGCGGAGTCACGAATCGAAGCGCCGTGTGCTGGACTGGCTTGTCGAGGCCGATTCGTTTGAGCAGTTTCTTCACAAGAAATACGTGGGGCAAAAGCGATTTTCCCTGGAAGGCGGCGACGCCCTCATGGTGTCGCTCAATGCGATTTTTGAAAATTCGCCAAACCACGGGATTTCCGAAATCGTCATGGGAATGGCGCATCGAGGCCGACTGAATGTCCTCGCGAATTATCTCAAAAAACCGCTTCCAGTCCTCTTCAATGAGTTTCAGGACAATTATGTCCCCAATCTTGTCGGCGGCGATGGCGATGTGAAATACCACCTCGGCTACGACACCGTGCGCACCACCTTGGACGGCGAAGAGGTCGCCATCCACCTTGCGGCAAACCCATCGCACCTAGAAGCGGTAAATGCCGTGGTAGAAGGGAAAGCCCGTGCTCGCCAGCGCGCGCTTGATGATGAGCTTACGCGTTCGAAAGTGGTGCCAGTGCTCATCCACGGCGATGCTGCATTCGCTGGGCAGGGGACTGTCGCGGAGCTGCTCAATCTCTCGCAGCTCCCCGGCTATCGCACCGGAGGCACGATCCACCTTGTGGTGAATAATCAGATTGGCTTCACCACTTCGCCCGAAGACGCCCGCTCGTCCGATTACTGCACCGACGTCGCCAAGATGATCGATGCTCCGGTCTTCCACGTAAACGGTGATCACCCACTCGAAGTCCTTTTTGCCACCGAGCTTGCTTTAGAGTTTCGCCAGAAATTCGCTCAAGACGTCGTCATCGACATCGTCTGCTACCGCCGCCACGGCCACAACGAAGGCGATGAGCCCGCGTTTACCCAGCCGATGTATGCGCGTGAAATCGCCGATCATCCCCGGCCCGCTCAAGTCTTCCGGGACCGCCTCATCACTCGCGGCGACATGACGGCTGAGCAGGCGGGTGAAATCGTCACAGCCCATGAAGTCCGCATGGAATCTCAGCTCGCTGAGCTCAGTCGCCTCCAGGAAAATCCCGGTGAAAGCATCGCATCTTCCTTTGGATCGAGCGCTGTGGAGCAGGCCGCATTTACTTTTGATCCCGTCCCTACCGGACTCGCCGAAGACCGTTTCAAGGCCATTGGCCTGAAACTCGCTGATGTCCCCTCCGCGTTTAATCTCAATCGTAAGGTAAAGCGCACCGTGGTAGATCGGCGCCTCGACGCTACAAAAAATGGCGGACCATTCGACTGGGGAGCCGCCGAAATCCTTGCCTTCGGTAGCCTCGTCACAGAAGGACATCCCGTTCGCCTTTCCGGACAGGATTGCCGACGTGGTACCTTCTCGCATCGTCACGCCGTCTTCTACGACACCGAGACCCGCGAGCGCTTCATTCCGCTTGAGCACCTTTCACCCGGTCGCCAAGCGCCCTTCCGTGCTTACAATTCGCTTCTCTCGGAAGCTGCCGTTCTTAGTTTTGATTACGGCTACTCACTCTACTGCCCCGAGCAGCTTACGATTTGGGAAGCGCAGTTTGGCGATTTTGCCAATGGAGCCCAAGTTATCATCGATCAGTTTATCTCCTCTGCTGAGAGTAAGTGGGGACAGCCCTCGAATATCGTTCTCCTCCTCCCGCACGGCTATGAAGGTCAGGGACCCGAGCACTCTAGTGCGAGGCTTGAGCGCTTTCTCCAGCTGTGCGCTGAGCGCAATATGCAGGTCTGCAACGTCACCAAGCCCGCGCAGTATTTCCACCTTCTCCGGCGGCAGGTGAAGCGCGAAGTGCGTAAGCCTCTCGTTCTCATGACGCCCAAGAGTCTGCTTCGCCATAAAGAAGCGGTCTCCCACCAAGCTGATTTCGCAGCTGGCACAGCATTTCAGGAAATTCTCGATGACGATCAACTCGTCGATAAGCCAAATCGCGTCACTCGCCTCATCTTCTGCACCGGGAAAGTCTACTACGATCTTCTCAACTATCGGAACCAGAACGAACTTAAAAACGTCGCCATCATCCGCCTCGAGCAGATTTACCCGCTTGCCGAAGAGGCGCTTCGGGAAATCGTCGCCCGCTATCCCCGTTCGAATAAGAAATGGGTGTGGTGCCAGGAAGAGCCTTTGAATATGGGAGCCTGGACATTTATCGGCCCCCGGCTCAAAAAACTCAATGACGGCGGTCGTGTTCGCTATGCCGGTCGTGATCGCGCGGCAAGTCCAGCGACTGGCTCCAAGGCCGTTCACACCCGCGAGCAAAAGCACCTCGTCGAAGAGGCATTTAACGTATAACTTTCCCCGCCTACTAAATGAGCAAAGAAATCAAGATCCCTTCCGTCGGTGAATCCATCACCAGTGGCCTCATCGCCGAATGGCATAAGAAAGATGGTGAAGCCATCGCCAATGGCGACCTCCTCCTTACTCTTGAGACCGATAAGGTCTCGACAGAAATTACTGCCGAAGCCGATGGCATTCTTCAGATTACGATTCCAGAAGGCGAAGAAGTTGATATCGGAGCCATTGTAGGCAGCATCGAAGAGGGTGGGGGATCGGTCGCACCAAAAGCTGAAGCGCCCGCCGCTGATCCGGTGAAAGTTGAAGCCCCGGCGACTCCTCCTCCAGCGGAAACAGCCCCCGCCCCCATTACCCCGGCACCTACCGCTCAGCCGGTAGTGATCGCCACGGATCCTGCTCCAGCATCGAAGCCCGCTGTGAAAAAAGAGGAAATTCCAGGCCGCACGACGCGCAAAAAGATGAGCCCTTTGCGCCGTAAAATCGCGCAACACCTCGTAAACGCCCAGCAGACCGCCGCCATCCTCACTACCTTTAATGAGGTGGACATGACCGCCGTCATGCAGCTTCGCAAAGGCGTCCAGGAGAGCTTTGTCGCCAAGCACGGCGTCAAAATCGGTTTCATGTCCTTTTTCCTTAAAGCAGTGGTTCAGGCACTCAAGGATGTCCCATCAGTAAATGCTCAAATTGATGGGAATGAATTTGTGCAGAATCACTTTTACGACATTGGCGTAGCCATTGGCGCTCCCAAAGGGCTTGTTGTTCCAGTCGTGCGAGACGCTGATAAGCTCTCTTTTGCTGAAATCGAGAAGACCATCATAGACTACGCCACTCAGGCTAAAGAAGGTAAGCTCGCTCTCGAAAGCCTCCAAGGAGGAGTCTTCACCGTTTCTAATGGGGGAGTGTATGGATCTCTCCTCAGCACCCCGATTTTGAATCCCCCACAAAGTGCAATCCTCGGAATGCACACCATCCAGCAGCGCCCTGTCGCTGTGAATGGAGAAGTCGCCATTCGCCCGATGATGTATCTTGCCCTCAGCTACGATCATCGGATTATCGATGGGAAAGAAGCCGTTACGTTCCTCATCAGAATCAAAGACTGTCTGGAAAATCCCGCGCGCCTTTTGATCGATGCTTAGATCTGTTGCCATTGCCTTTGTGCTCCTCACCAGCGCATTTGCGGAGCACAAAGAATACGAAGACTACAGACCCTTCATTGCTGGGCAAAAAACTTGCACCGCATGGTTCGGCGAGCGCACTGCCATTGTCCTCGAAAACGAAAAGCCCGAGGATCGTAGCCCTGAAGTGATGGCTACCATCTGTGCTGCCTTCGATGGTATCTTCAATGCCTACGATCGTATCACCGGCGTGAAGCCAAGACTTACCGCGCCACTCGAAGGGCGCATTCGTGTTGAGGTTTCTAAAAAAGTGGGGGGCGGCCTCGCAAGTCATGGCACTCTTGGCATTGCCGTGGGGCCGGGCTTTTTTCACAAGCTCTATGATCGAGTTGAAAGTGGGAAAAAGACCTACGATCAGATCTTCTTTTACGAAATTGCTCGTAACTATTGGACCTCGGATATGAATCCCGCCATCGACTACCACACCTTAGACGGTGAAAGTAGCTACGGCTGGTGGACTGTGGGGTTCAATAATGCCATGTCAGTTTTCCTTCCCGAGCAGATTGAGGAAGTCGAGGATATGTTTTATTTCGGGCGCGATGCCGATGCCTTCGCTGAAGGGATGACCGGGAAGCTTGATATCTATCTCAAAGGTAAAAAAGAGTATACTTGGGAAAATACCTGGTGCCGCGATCGTCTCCCGTGGCGTCAAAAAGCTAGTCTGAATGATCTCATGACAGGCCTCCTCATCCGTCTCTACCGAGAGCATGGTGAAGCTGAATTTATCAAAAGCCTTTACCGCGAAATTCCGAAGCAACGGCCGCTCGTAGAACGAAGAGACAATTACCAACGCGCTCGCGATAATTTTTATAAAGCCGCTAGTATTGCCGCCAGAAAAGACCTCTGGGATTATTTTATGATAGATCTCCGCTGGCCAGTATCAGATGAAGCTCGTGCTATCGTTACCGAGGCGGTGGGGGCTGAGGCTGATAAATCTGGACTTCGGGCGTTTACGAATACGGAAGGAAAGACTTTCGAGGGGCGTGTCCTCCGCCTCGAGGGCGATATGGTAGTGCTCCTTGGTAGTAACGAGCGCGCCTACAAATATCCGATGGCAAAATTCTCCGAAGATGATCAGGACTTTATCCGTCGCCTCGGTCTCTAACCTTCGTGAGTAATCGCACCGAAATAGTCGTCACCCTCTACCTCGGCACGGGGATGGAAGAGATGGAGAAGCGATTTCTCCTTCCTCTACGCGAAACGATGGCGCGCACTGGCCTCGGTAATTTCCTTCACAATGGATGCACACAGGTTCCGCCAGAAGATGCGCCATCACCAGATCGCCCCTACCGGCACGACTTAGTTTTCAGCGTCCGCGATTTTCGCGAAGCCATTGATGCTCTAAAATTCGAGCTCACCCATCTGAATGCACCCGAAGACGTCCATTTCGATTCCTTAGAATCTGGAGCCTCTTGAAATTAAGTTGTGTCAGCTTCCCGCATGTTTGTGATCTGTGCGCATTCTTTTAGATCACTTCCAGCTTGATGGAAGAGTCCTTTCACTGCTCTTGGGTGACAGGCTATAATTTCGATTCCATCTTGTGCAGCCAATTCGGCTAATTTGGGATCGCGTTTTGCGGCCATTTCACAGAGGTCTGGCACGGCTTCGAAGGGGGCTCCGCTTGCGCACAGCTCTTCTAATTTCGCATTTTTTGTATCTTCGGGAATGACTTTGGCGAAGGCGCAGCGGCAGTAGAGCTTCATACTTTGATTTTTTGAGAGTAGGCTCCGAAGTCGTTGTAGAAAAAGCGTTTTGCGATGCGGTACATCCAGTGTTTTTCGGGAATTTCGGTGCCGTCGGGGAGGTGTTGGGAGTTTTTAGGAGTCATGCGATCGAGCTCGGCAGCGGCAGTTTTGCGGAGCGTGGTATCTTTTGCTCCGTGTTTGGTTGCTAGGGCTTTTACGATATCAGGACGCTCTAGCATGATACAGCCTCGTGTGTGGGAGGCGGATACCTTACGGAAATCGGCCATGAATTCGCTCTTCGTGAAGAGGTCGAAGATATGCCCATCGTCGATATTTTCCTTGGCGAATTGGATGATTGGGCAGGGCTCTAAGTCGCCGCTTGGAGAGATGTGGTGTGAGATACCAGTGCTCATCGGGCAGAGTGCTTTGCCTTCTCCATCGTAGTAGGCGTCCACAATTCCGATGGGTAACTTAGCGCGCATGCTCGTCACGAATTCGCGTACCAGGCGCGCTTGTTCGGGACGCAGGGCGAGTTCTTCATGAATCTGCGGGCCGACTGGGCGGTAGGTGTGATACCAGGCGTAGTGGACGCCGCGCTTGATGAGGGTGCGGAGCCAGTCTTCGGTGAGGAGCTGATCGATGTTTGTCTGGCAGAGGCTGGTAGCGACGCCGGTCATGAGTTTTTCCTCAAGGCAGTGGTCGAGACCCTTTAGTGAGCGTGCGAGCACGTCTTTCTTGCCGCGGCGTTCGTCTGAGACGATTTCAGTTCCCTCGATCGAGATGAGCGGGGTGACGTTTGCCAGCTGCCGGAGCATTTTGGCTTTCTTGGAGGTGATCAGCTGGCCATTGGTGAATACTTGGAAGAAGCAATCTGGGTGCTGGGCGAGGAAATCGAATAGCTCGGGATGGAGAAACGGCTCGCCGCCGAGAATGCCGAAGAAACTATTCCCCGCGTCTTTGGCTTGATTGACGGTGCGGTTTAATCGGTCGAAATCGATTTTCACCATTGGTTTTTCGACGTCCACCCAGCATCCTTGGCAGCGCAAGTTACAGGAATTAAGAATGCTGATGTAGAGGAAGGGGGGGAAATAGACGCCTTCCTTCATGCGCTTTTTATAAAGCTGGATCGAGCGGGTGCCCTTGTAGCCGAAGTTCCATGCCATATTGCGGAGGAGCCTGGGCTCGACCGTGGTGAGCATGCGGTAGGTGAGGGCGGGAATGAGCATGGGATTTAGCTGGCGTGAGTGAGCCGGTGGGTGGGGGTCGGGAAGCCGGGACGGAAGTGCTCGGAGCGAGTGGTGGTACCGCTAAGATCACGTGTGGTGAGGACCGTTTTTAAGGCATCCTCCACGGCAGTATCGAGCGCTTCGGGTGGGGCTTCTGCTCGGATATTGAGGAGGAGTTCGGCGGTGTCTTCAAGAGGATCGCCGAGGTGGTGAGAGAGCTCAGGCTCGGAATCCGAATGGGTGAGATTCACTGCGGCAATGGCAAAAGGATCGCCGAGCGGAGTGAGCGTCATCTTTAGATGAGCGACTTCGTAGCCGGAGGTGCTGAGAGAATCGCGAAGGGCGTGGGCGAGCGCTTCGAGTAGAGAATTTCCATCGAATTCGATGTCGGAAGGGGAAGTGATCTCGACGGTTCGATTGTGCCAGCCGAGGAGAGCTTCACCCTCACCATAGCGTTCGTAGTCGATATCTAGCAGGCGGGGGAGATCGATTTCTGAATTGAGGAGTTCATCAAACCACGGATTAAGGCCGGTGCCCTGGCGGGCGGAAACGGCGTGAATTTTGGCGTGAGGGTATTCGTTGGCGAGGGCGTCGTGCAGGGTGGCGAGGGTTTCCTCGGAGAGGGAATCTATCTTGTTGATGACGATGTGCTCGGCCTCTTCGAGCTGCTTCTTGTAGATATAGATGACGTTTTTTGAAAACGTCTTTCCGCTTGGGTCGCGACCAAGGGCGCGCAGGGCGCGAGTGGGATCGACCATCACACTGAGGGGGGAGACTTGATAGTAATCCCCGTAGATTTTTTGGAGGGGGAGGCTCACGGTGGCGACAAGATCTGTGCAGCTACCTACAGGCTCAGCGAGAAAGACGGTGGGGCGTTCTTCTTTCGGGACATCCGCAAGCGTGCGGGCGGCTTCTAAAAGGGTGCTGAAGCGGCAGCAGAAGCAGCCGCCTGCGATTTCTTCCACGGGAAAATCACCGGCACGCCCTAGGGCAGAATCGACGAGTCCCATGCCTTGATCATTGGTGATGAGACCTACCCGATGACCTACGTCGCGTAAGTGGCGGGCGTATTTTCCAATGGTGGTGGTTTTACCCGCACCTAAGAATCCGCCGATCATTATGTACTGGGCTTTGTCCATGCGATCAGTCATACGCGCCGGACGCTTGCATCGTATTAATTGTTTTGTCGAGAAGCTCGATGTAAGAATGGACGTCGAGGGCGTCGTCATGAGGTGCGCCGTTTACGGAGTAAAGCCAGCCATCGACGTAGGGGGATGAGCGTACGATGCAGGCATCTACGTCCAGTGCTGGGTTTCCTCCAGCGAAGCTGCCGGGGAGAGCGCAGAAGACATCTGAGGCGGCTTTGAAGCCTTCTACGTAGCCGATGTCTTGCCCAGGAGAGACTGCGCCCCCAGTGGGAATCTTCCACTCAGCATCGACGAGTTCGCCCAGCATACGCGTGGCAAACTTTGTGAAACCGACCCGCCACGTGCCCGGGCTCTCTTCTATTTCTGCGAGCCAATAATGGGATGGCACATAGAGGTAGTGCGCGGGGAAGCGGGCGGAGAAATGCGCGTGCTTGTAGCGGACGGTTTCCAAAGTTTGGGGGGATTACTGATCGGTAGGTTCCGCCGGAGTGGGCGCGGGGGCGTAGCCTTCGGCGGCGCTGCCATCTTCATTCAGGTGACCGGTAACGTGGAGGAGCGAGCGGGAGATAAGATCGAGAAAGACGTCATTAGCGACGGTCTCGGTGAAGTGGCCGAGAGTGGTGCCAATGACGGGGACTCCATTGTAAGTATGCGACCAGATTACAGTGTGGGGCTTTTCTTCTCCAGAGATACCGACGGCGAGGGGAACCGCCTCGGGCTGGGTATCGAGCACCCGGTAAAGCTCTTCCTTGGCGAGCTCCCATTTCGTGGGGAAATTTTTCATCACGGGATGTCCGGGATGAATATTAGTCACGGTGACTGGAGCGTGCTGTTCGTGGTGTGTTGAAGTGATTCCGAGGAGCTTGGGAAATTCGCCTGATTCTTCAAAACGCTGGCAGTGCATCGTGCAGTGCATTAAAACGGCAGGGGTCTTACCTTCTTTTTGCGCGACGACGAGGGCATCGGTGATTTTTTTGTCTTTCGAATCTCCGCAGTTACAAATGTTATAGAGGATCGCGTCATAGCCCTTATACCATTCGGGTTCTGCCGTTTTTGGATGGAGTTCAGCGGCCTTGATTCCGCCTTCTACCATTGCTGTCTCGATGTTGATATTGAGTCGAGCTGGGAGTCCTGTTTCGATTACGGTGCGTTGGCCTTCATAATCATGATAGCCACCGCCGGTGAGGTAGAGGACTTTTAGGGGCTCTTCAGCGATGGCGATGGGGGTCGCTGTTGTGAGGATGGCGAGAACGGGCAGTAGGTATTTCATGGGAATGGGTTGAATAGAGGAAACGGCGAAATTGGAGGGTAGCTATCAGCGGAAACGTACGCTTCGGGGAGCCCTCCAGCGGTAGGCAAACTCCCGATATTCCGGCGGATGTCCACGAAGTCCGTTTGGGAGAATGAGGGCGTGAAGCAGCTCGTGCCGGAGACTTGGGCGGTGGAATGTCCCGTCGGGCATCACGGGGAAGAGCATTCGGATTTGCCCGCCAGTAAATGTGACGCCGCCGTAAACGCGGCTTCCGACAAGCATAGTGTAGGGAACACCCCAGCGGTCGCGAGCTTTCGCGGTGACGGGTCGGATCGTCACGGGGACATTGAGGCCAAGGCGCGAGCCGGTGGATCGAATGATTTCATCCTGCAGAGCGCCTAGCTCCTCCTGTGCCGCAGTGACAAGTTGAGGATTCTCCGGGCAGTATATTCCAGGTGCTGGGGGGGCTGAAGGGCTCGGAGTACTGCATCCAACGAAAAGTAAGAGGAGAGAGGAGAGGAGGATTCGGCACCAATTCACATAGAGAGAGTGGCGTGTAGATCGCGCAAGACAAGCGCTCAAGAGGGGCAAACGGGAGGGAGGAGAAGCTAGAGAAAGACGCGGATCTTAGCTGGCGGTTTTATCCTGAATAGGAAGGACACCACGAAAGAGGGCATTGTCTCCGGGAGGTTCATCGGGAAAGGCTTCGTTTGAAGATAGGTGGGTGTGGCAGATGCGATGGAAATCGTCTGGGTCGCGCGTTCGCTGGGCTTCGTTGAGAAATTGTCCTTCGGAGATGCCCTGGCCGATGAATGCGAGATAGCGCTTTATTTTCGAGAGCCTTCCTTTGGGATTTGCTGGACGCATGCTTTCCCAGAGGTCTTCGATGTAGGTGAGGATTTCTCGATAAGTGGGTGCGGCGCGGCCATCCCGGATCTGGGCAAAGAGAAAGGGATTACGAATACAGCCACGACCGATCATGAGACCCGCCGCGCCGGTGCGGGCGAGGGTCTCGGCTGCGGTGCGAGGGCTAAGCACATTACCATTGGCGAGGACGGGGTAGGGGAGTGTTTCCGCGGCGCGCTGGATGTGATCGTAGCCGATGGTGGTTTTGTATTTTCCTACGACGGTGCGGCCGTGGATGGAGAGGGCATCCAGGCGGTGCTTGGAAAAGACTTCGAGAAGGCGGGAAAACTCCTCATCAGTGGTGAAGCCAAGGCGCGTTTTTACGGTGAAGCCGACCTCGGTGATCGCGTCTCGAAGGGCGGTGAGGATGGCATCGATCTTTTCCGGCTGGCGTAGGAGCGCTCCGCCAGCGTGGTTGCTACAGACGCGCGGTGCGGGACAGCCGAGGTTGAGATCGATGGCGGCGACAGGCTCTTTCTCGTAATACTGGGCGGCTTCGATTAGCTTGGGAATATCGCTGCCAATAAGCTGAAGAATCGCGGGTTTGCCGCTGGGGTTTTCCCGAATGGCCTGGAGAATATCTCGCTCGGAGGAGGGCGTCGAGTGGATGTGAACGCGGGCAAATTCGGTCCAGTAGACGTCCGGTCCGCCGCGGGCGTGCAGAATTTTCCAAAATGGCAGGTCGGTAACGGCCTGCATGGGTGCGAGTGCTAGAGTAGGAGCGTCTTCTCGCGTCTGGAACATCACCTCTGTTTACGAGGCGGGTGCCCGAATGTAAAGGGCGCGCGTGGGGCAATTAATTAATTGCTATCGCCATCCTCATGATGGTGATCGTGCGTGTGGAATTCGCAGTCGCGACAAATTCTGGCGGGGCCAGAGGTGATTGTCCGAGGCTTATCCCATGTCGGTAGAAGGAGCTTTGCTGGCGATTTAGTGGGAGCAGCCGATGGGGGAGTGGGTGCTGAGATTGTGATGCGATAGGAGCAACCAGCAGGAAGAGGGACGGTGTCCGAAAGAGATTGTGTGCTGCCATTGCCAATCACGGGCGAGCCAACGTCTTCCCAGACGAGGAGATTTTCGCTTCGCTGAAGTTGGTAAACATAGCTAGGTTGAGTGCCGAAGGTAAGAACTGGCGGTGCGGAGATTGGATCTGTGGGTTTTTCGATCGAGAGGTTGAGGCTTTCAGGATCAATTCTCTCGATGACGTTCCAGCCGATGTCTTGTAGCGCAGCAATATCTACCCGGGTCATTACTTGATGGTAGTTTGTCGAATTACAGGTCGAGCTATCCATGAGAACCTGCTGAAAGCGATCGGAAGGGGTGCCAAAGAGTTTTAAGGTTTTTGAAAGGGTATTAAACACGCCATTGGAACCAAAACCTCCTGGCTCCGTACATGTAGTGGCGGCATCGTCTCTAAAGTGGTTGCTCGCAGAGAGGGGGACACTGCGAGGGCCGGTACGGTTTGTGTAGGCAATGCGCGTGGCTGGTCCTGTGAAGTTATTCCCTTCGATTAAATTAAGGAAAGAATCGGCAACGCCGAATCCGAGGGCGTGTGCGACCTCGTGGAGAGCTACGGATACAAAACTAGTTCCTCCATTTTGCCCTCGTCTATCGAGTGAGAAATCCCAGGCTCGGTCTTTATCAAAGCTGACGATTCCTCCCCACGGCGCAAAATCGGTGCGAGATAAAAGATCGGCCAGTGAGCCTGTCGTTCCAGCTCCGGGCTGGCCTCTGTTGATTACTTGTTCGAACCATTCTGAGCTGTTGCCATGAGCTACAAATTCTGTGCCGCCGCCTTCCCCTGCGACGTTGCCTGGAAGGCTGCGGCTTCCGGCAAAGAGGAAAAAATCGTTTTCGGGAATGATGATATTCGCGCTTCCATTTGGTGCTCGAAAAACTCTTAGCTGTCCCGTGGAAGGGTCTGAGTAGCGCGCCTCCCAGGATGCACCACCGAAATGATCGGGATTGATCGTGCCTAGCCGATCCGTAATGATCTCTTCGTAGAAATCGCACACGGCACGGAGGGCTGTCCGAGCCTCCGAGTCGGGGGGGAAAAGTCCGCCGTGGTTATCGTATCGAATCCGGATATTGAGACCCGATGCAATTGTGGGAAGCCCGACACACGCGAGTGCAGATAATGCAAGTAATCTTAATAGTCGGGAATTCATAAGAATGAAGGTTATTACAATTATGCACTACAATTGTGATTATGGGAATTATAATTTTACTCTCTTTTCTACGAAGGAATCGAGAATTGGCTCGTCTTTCGCTACGCTCCAAAACTTCGAAATGATACGTTTTTTTACGGAACTGTAAATTTTTGAGGGTATGCTCTTCGCTGTGGGTTAGCCGAATTGTGCGATTTTGGGGCTGGGAATATTTCGGGGGTTCCCTGGGCGGTGGCCGAGTGGGAAGCTACGTTCTGCATTGTCGCTCCAGTGGCCGTTTTCGGGTGGGAGAGGTACGTTTCTACCGAAGGCCGCACGGGAATTCGATCTGGTGAGAGCGCCATCTACGGAGAGAGATGTCCATGAGTCTGCGGTGCCGACGCCCAAGGGCATGGCATATTTCATGAAGGGCGACGGTGATGGTGGAAGCGATGGATGGAGCTGCAACTATGAGGGTGAGTAGCGCTTTTGAAATCATTCCAGAAGATGTGTGGTGTTTGTATTCGTGTTGAATGTACGGGCGCTGTTCACAATCGCTGTTCGATTATCTGGAATTGTTCTGTTTCAGAATTTTTGGATGGATTCAGCTGGCAGAATTGGCTTTGCGTCGTTAGTGGCGATGCTTTCATGCCTAATGCGTTGCCCCAGCTTTCGAGGTGTGAAAAATTGACGTCTGCGGTGATGTCTTGGCGTCCGGGGCGGGCGTAGACGTCGTCGCCGGTGAGGCGCTGATGGTGAAAGTAGGCGCGTAGCGTTCCTTGGGGGCGACGGTGGTAGATTTTGGATGTGGTGTCCCCGTAATCTACTGTGAGCATGGCAATTTTTTCGGCGTGGGGGATCCAGTCGGCGAGCCAATCTCGATAGCTGAAGTGGACTTCAATGCGCTGGCCATCGGGGAAGGGTGTATGGAGCTCTGGTGATTGCGTTGTCTTGCGGCAGGCTTCGGTGATGATTCCTGTGGCGCTGAGCTCAAGACCTACTTCGAGCCATTCTTTATTCTGGGCATCCCACTGGAAGACATCGGGTGGGAAGGCATCCACGAGTTCATTGGAAAATACTGATGCGCGACCGCCTGTGGCGGAAACTGCTTGTTTCATCGTTGCGTGCCAGGTTGCTTGAAGGCCTGCTTCCCGAAGCGTTTGTTTTTGGAGAGTGATGAGCTTGGGGGATGCGTCTACGATGTGGTAGCGCAGTTTTCGCCGTTGCCACCAGCTGAGCGATTTCATGATGGCAACGGCGAGGCTTCCATCTCCAGCACCGACCTCGATGACGTGGGGAAACCGGTTTTTCTGAATCCAGCGTGAGATGGCTCGAGCGAATGGTCTCCGAAGATTTTCGATGGTGCCGGAGGTAGAGAAATCGCCTCGTCGTCCGACGGTGCGAATATTGCTCGTGTAGTAGCCTGCCTCCGGGTGGTAGAGAGCTTGCGCGACGAATTCACGCAGGCTCATGCGCCCGCCGTTTTCTGCGAGCATTTCTTTGAGCTCTAGCCTCAGACTTGGAGGGCGATTTGCTCGCACTTTTTAATATCGAGCTTCCCGGATGCGAGTGTGGGGATTTCTTCGACGCGGGCGATTTTTTTCGGAATCCAGAGAGTGGGAATCCCCATGTCGATGAGGGCGTAGCGGAGCTGGATAATCTCTTGCTTGATTGCTTCGCTGGCGACGGTGGAGAGGAGGACGAGTTGCTCGCCTTTGGCGTCGTCTGGAATACCGACGACGGCAATCTTACGTTCGTCTTCGGACTCGAGTTGGAATGCGGTGGCGATGTGGTTTTCGACCGTTTCGTGGGGAACCATCTCTCCTCCGATTTTCGAAAAGCGCGAGATTCGGCCGCCAATGTGGAGAAAGCCATCGGCGTCCATATGGCCGACGTCACCGGTCTTGAACCAACCGTCCTGAAGCACTTCTTCGGTTTTGGCACGGTTGTTGAGATAGCCTTCGAAGATATTTGCCCCGCGGAAAGTGATCATTCCCTCGGTGTCTGGGGGGAGTGTTTCTCCGGAATCGGGATCGGTGATGCGGATGGCGAGCCCGGGCATGTTTTGGCCTACGGATCCGCGACGTGCGGCGGAAATTACCGGGCAGTCTGTTGAGGTGGGATCAGGGAGATTGACGTTTGAGACGGGGCTAGTCTCGGTGAGACCGTAGCCTTCGAGGATTTCGAGACCAAATTTTTCGCGGAATGCTTCGGCAAACTTGGGTGGGAGTTTTTCCGCTCCAGAAACCACGTATTTCAGCCCGGCCATTTCCTCTTTCTTCACCCGGCGCATGTATCCGCGGAGGAAAGTAGGCGTGGAAACGAGCAGGGAAACGTCGTGCTTGTGGATCAGCGGCGAGAGCTTCGAGGCGTCGAGTGGTGAAGGATACGTCACGACGTCTAGCCCCTCTAGCAGTGGCCACCACATCGTGACGGTGCAGCCGAATGAGTGGAAAAGCGGCAAACAGCCAAGAATCGCGTGACCGGGATCGAGATCGAGTCGGGCGCCAAATTGGGAGACGTTCGCGAGTAAATTCCGGTGGCTGAGGACGACGCCCTTGGGGTCGCCACTGCTTCCGCTTGTGAAAAGGAGGAGGGCTTCGTCGTGCCCGCCTTGCTCGGGGAGCTTCAGCATATTGGCGATGACGGATGCCGGGAGGATCTTGCAGAGGATGAGCCAGGTCGCGATTTTCGATTTGAGACCGGGGAGCGTCCTCTCGATGAAAATCATGTCGCGATTCGCCGGCCAGGGGAAGCTGGACATCTTTCTCACGAATGGATCAGCCGTCACATAGCGGTCGAGATCCGCCTGCTTCATTGAGCTTTTAATTGCGTTGTGCCCGGCGGTGAAATTGATATTCACGGGTACTTTGCCCGCGAGGATCACGGCGAGGTTTGCCAGGAAAACTCCTTTGCCCGGAGGGAGCACCACACCCACTCGAGGTTTGTCGGTGCTTGCTTTCACCACTTTGCTCAGGGCTATGGCGGCCGCCAGGAGCTTGGCGAAAGGCAGCTCGGAATTATCGAGCCCATCAAGGATCTTCGCCTTGGGGAATTTTTTCATCCCCGCGATCAGTTGGCGACCTAGGTGTGAGGAGAAAAGGGGTCTTGCGCTGTAGGATTTTTCCCAGGCCCAGTAAAGGCTTTGAATCAAGCGGGGCGCAGTAAGCTCGCTGCCTGCGGAGCCATCGAGCACGGGAGCGAAGGAAAAGAGGCGCTCGGGATTTCCACGCGGTGGCTCCACCGCGAGAGCGTATTCGCGGGGGTGATCGATGAAGAGGGGAATGCAGGGGTGCTCCAGTGAGAGGAGGAGCTCCGTCGTTCCGCGAGGCGCTTCGAAGACGGATGCTTTTCTCGCTGCCATTTTCGGGGGCACAAATACTGCCAGCCCACTCTCCGCGATCACGGCGTCGATGGAGTTTTTCAGCGGTACCATATCGATGCCATCCGTCGCGAAGCGAATGATGGGAGTATCCGCTTTTTCGAGCAGTGCGGCTACCTCTGGAGAATATTCTGCAGAGCTATCGACTAGCAATGTGAGCTTCCGCGTCCCTAAAACGCGTTTTAGCGCAGCGAGATCATCCGCATCCACGCGGTTCGGGAGGACGATGGATCCCGTGGAAGGGACGTATTCTTTACCAAGCAGCTCAAGTGACATAGATCGGGGGAAAATGAATGGTGAAGAGGGGAGAAGGATTCGCCAGCGGTAAAGCGGAAAATAGGCTTCCCATTGCCGAGGAAATCCGCTATCCCTTCGTAAAACCTCGCTATGACCCCACCCGAAAACCCCAACCAGGAGGCGCGTGCTCGTGCTTACTGGAAGAAAAATCTCCGTATTCTCGCCGTTCTTCTCACCATTTGGTTCGCTGTCTCCCTTGGTGCTGGCGTGCTTTTTGTGGATGCGCTGGATAAAATCACCATTCCTGGCACCGGCTTCAAGCTTGGTTTTTGGTTTGCCCAGCAGGGGAGCATTTACGTTTTTGTGATCCTGATCGGGGTCTACGTGCGGATCATGACAAAAATGGATCGCGAATTCGGAATCGAAGAAGACAAAAACAGCTAGCAC
>CALAIY010000094.1 GCA_937922595.1 uncultured Verrucomicrobiales bacterium
ACAAGGAGCCAGGCATCCGCCAGCGCCCTAAGGCCACGATCCAGGGAGCGCTCGACATGCTCCGTGAATTCCGAGATAAAGGAATCATCAGCCCTCAGGTTCCGGTGAACATCTGGCTTCGTGGAGGGATCTACCGTCCAGAAAAAGCGGTTCTCCTCTCATCCGACGAAGTTGGCTCCGAGAGCGCCCCCCTTCGGATCAGCGCCTACAAAAACGAAGAAGTCATCTTCGATCACGGGCTCCCGATCCCCACTTCAGCCTTCACTCCTTCTGAAAGCGACAGACTCCATCCTGAAGCTACCGGGAAAATCCTTGAAGCAAAAATCACAGATAAAAAAATCGCAAGAACTCTCGCAGGCCCCGACTCCCAGATCAGTCTTGGCGGCAGGATGCTCACTCTAGCGCGTTTTCCCAACTACGGGCTTGCGATATTCGATCAGATTATTAGTAGCGACACACCTGAAGCACCCGGAACCCGGGAAAAACCAGTAGGAGCAAAGGTGAAGCTCACTCCTGCATCATCCCAAGATTGGTCCAAGGAGCTTTCAAAATCCCCCGATGCGGAAATCGTCGGCTATTTATCATCCGATTGGTTAAAGGAAACTCATCCCATCGTGACGACAGGAAATGAAAACGCCTTTCAATTGGCAAGCGGTGCCAAATATGGAATCACCCCTGGGCGCAAAATCGGGCGCGCCTTTGTGCAAAATCTTCTCTGCGAACTCGATTCGCCCGGCGAATGGTTTTACGCAAGAGAAACGAGCACTCTCTATTTCTGGCCACCCACAGCTCTCACCGAGGATGAACCCATCTCCGTCTGGTCCAGCGGATCGGCCTTCGTCTTCAACGAATCCTCCCACGTGAAGGTCGACAACATCACCTTTCAAAATTTTTACGACCCGAAAAATGGAAGCGCCATCATCCAAATCAAAAGTGGCCACCACAACGAAATCCGCGGCTGTACCTTCCGTAATATTGCGGGACCATCCACTGCCTTCAATATCGAAGGGACTTCAAACGGCGTGCGCAGCTGCGATATCTACGATGTAAACAGCGCATCTAGACTCAAAGGAGGCCGCGTCCGAAATGACTCCATCATTCCTGGCAAAAACTTCATTGAAAACTGCCACTTCACCCAGATTTTCTCCAAAAGCTTCTCAGGAAAAGTCTGCGGCATCAGCGGCGCGGGAAACATCTTCAGAAACAATCTCGCGCACAACCACAACATCCAAATCGTCACCATCAGAGGAAACGACCACCTCATCGAAAGAAACGAAATCTTCAATACAGGAATCGAAGAAGGTGATGGAGGAGCCTTCTATCAAGGCGCTTCAGCTTCAAGCTGGGGAAACACCTTCCGGCACAATTTCTTCCATCACATCATATGCCTCCCGAAAATCTATCCTCGTGCCGCTATCTTTTCCGATGATGGCGACCTTGGAGACACCGTAGTGAGCAACATTTTTTACAAAGCTGGTGAAGGATTCAAAATCAACGAAGGCGGCGGTCATTACGCCACAAACAACGTGAGTATCGATGGCATCCACGCACTCCAAGTCCTCCAGGGAAACTCCGCGAGCCGCTACAAGGATCTCATGAATTTCATAAAAACCGACCCAACTACCGATGTAAAGGCCAATACTCTCGGCCGCGGATTCTCCACTTTTGGAGTGACTGGCTGGCGTGATAAAATTACTCCTGAAAATTGGCCAGAGATGGTAAGCCCCTACTGGTACGAGCGCTACCCAAGGATGAAAGACCTCTTCACCACCTGGTTCTCAAATAAGAGCATTGCGCCCGTAAACACTTTCGAAGACAACACATTCTACGCCTATGAGCGAACGCCTATCGATGCCCCGGATACGACGATTGATAAAGGTAATAAGACCAAAAGTGGAATCTCAGGATTCGTCAGTGCAAAAAGCCTCAATTTCGCATCGAACTCTCACGATATCCCGTTCAGCAATATTGGAATCTACGCCGATACCTTTCGGGACATGATACCCGAAAAAGACAGCTATCGAAAAATCGTCGCAAAACACTGGAAGGACACAAAATCTGCGGCCCGCGGTTCTTTTGATCCAAAGGCGGTAAACAAACGTATCTATTTCAATACTGGTCTAGTGATACGCCGCCTCGTAAAACCAGATTTCGCTAAAAATCTTCAGCTCTCGCCCTAGACTTACAATCCATTTTCTCTACACATCATCCCAGATGCATAGAATTTTCACCCCATTAGCCGTAGCCGTTTGCCTTAGCGCGTGCTCCGAAAGCACTCCTTCTGCCGAGCAAACCCCTCCAAAAACGAAGGCGATCCAGCTATTTGCCGATTCCTATCCAGTCGCCTATTTTTCAAGTGTGATCTTGGGCGAAAGAGGCAACGTCACCTGTCCTGTGCCTCCCGGAGAAGATCCGATCACATGGTTCCCTGACGATAGCACACTGGAACAAATGCAGGCAGCTGATCGCGTCATCCTCAATGGTGCTGAATTCACCAAATGGCCAAAAAAGGTCTCACTTACAAATGAGAAAATGGTGGTGTCGACCAGTGGATTCAATGGGGATTTTATTCGCTATGAAAATGCGGTAACGCACACGCATGGCGATTCGGAGCATACCCACGAGGGCATTGATGGCCACACCTGGATGTCTCCCGGAAATATGCGACAGCAGGCCGCAACCATCTTCGAAGCAATTGATCCGCTTCTCCCAGATGAATGCATGACTGGGTATGGCGAATTGAATAAGCTCATCGAGGAGCTCGATACTCAGTTCAAAGAGATTACTCTCCTTCTCGGCGAAAAGCCGCTGCTCGCATCCCACCCCGCGTATAATTACATCGCCGCCGAATATGGTTGGAACATTAAGAATTTGGATCTTGATCCAGAAGCTCCGCTCGATACTGCGACATTCGCGACCATCACAGAAGCTCAAGCTTCACACCCTGCTACAATCCTCCTCTGGGAATCAGCTCCGCTCGAAGAGACTGCTTCCAAGCTCGAAAGCAAACTCGGACTGGAGAGCATCGTGTTTTCGCCATGCGAAACCCAGCCAGAGACAAACTTCGCCGAAGTCATGCGGGCGAATCTCTCCACGTTGAAAAAAACGCTCAAGAAATAGCGACCGCCTTTTCTTTGAGAAGCCCGAGAATTTCTGGAGCGCGGTTTGCTGAAAGTGAATAATGCCCATCCTCTGGGTAAAAATGCGCCTCGCACTTTGGGAGTCGGTTGGCAACTTCACGCGCCATTGAGGCAGGGATGTTGTTATCAATTTCCCCATGCCAGAGTTGAATCGGAAAATCGACGTCTTCGAGCTTGAAGGGCCACTGTTGGCTGTAGATATCGCCATCCTCCACGATGGGACGCGGTCCATTCTCCATGGCGGTGCGGAAGCTCCCCATCACACAGTCGTGAATAAGGTCGGTACCGATTGCGCATCGATCTGGAGCAGGAATGAGTCGGTAGCCGATTCGCCAGAGAGGGTGTGAACGCTTCCAGCCGGCAGCCCTGCCGCCAATGGAAATGAGCCCCTCGACTAGCTTCGGTGAGCGATGCCTAAAATAGAGAAGCACACGGTAGGGCAGCATCATTTCGGACGAACGATCAGATTCTATGATTGGCGCGGCACCACTGGCCACTCCAGCGACAGTCACGCGATCGGCACACCCATGAGCGGTAGCATAGACATACGGCGCTCCTCCTGAGACCCCGAAAATCGCGACTTTTTTCAGATCAAGCGCGTCTAGAAAACCGCTAAATAGAGCGGGCCACTCAGCAAGGGTGCGTTTTTCCTGAGGCGTCGTCCTACCAATACCTGGACGATCCATACAGAAGACGCGCCAGCCGTGCTCAAGGGCACCTTCATGGCACATTTTGCCCTGAATACGGGATGATGGCCAGCCGTGAAAGTAAATGAGCGGCGCACCTTCCGGATCGCCGTATTCGGCGTAACTCACGGTACGCCCGTCGGCAAGGGTGGTGGTAAGTAGCTCTTGCATCAGAAAATTAGCGCCACCCTTTTTCTTCTAGCGAAGTAGCAATCGCTTCCACCGTCTCCTCAAGGGTAAGATCCGAGCTATCGATCACTGTCGCATCTTCAGCAATCGTGAGCGGTGATGATTTGCGTGTGGAATCGGCTTTATCGCGAGCCGCGACCTGATCGGTAAGCCCCTCAGCAGCGCGGCGCGCGGCGCGCACTTCCTCGCTGGCGGTGACGTAAAATTTGAATGGGGTATCCGGAAAAACTACTGTTCCAATGTCGCGCCCTTCCATGATCGTCGGGATCGATTCAACCATTCGCCTCTGAAGCGCAACCATGCGATCACGAACAAGTGGCGCTTGGGAAACGGCGGAAACAAACGTATTCACGTCCTCTGAATTGAGCCCTTCACGGACGGTCCCTCCAATGATAATCGAGAGCTCACCATTTACCTCAGCCTTCGCCGCAGTATCAACGGTGCCGATATAGCGATCCACCTCCTTGGTATTCCCAGGATCGATCCCCTCCGCAAGCACGGCGCGAGTGGCGGCGCGATACATGAGACCAGAATTCACATGGGTGACGCCGAAGCGCTTCGCAAGCGCTTTGGAGACGCTACTCTTCCCGGATGCGGCGGGACCATCAATGGCGATTATTTTAGACAAAACGGCTGAGAACTCCGGCAAAACCGGGATAAGAGGTGTTTACGCATTCTGCGTTTAGGATGATTGTCTCGCCGGAAGCAAAAAGGCCAGCAATCGAAAACGCCATCGCGATTCGGTGGTCGCCCGTGGCATCGACCGTGGTCGCCTGAAGCGGTTTCCCGCCTTGAATGACCATGCCGTCCGGACGCTCCGTGACGTCGGCTCCCATCGATTGAAGGTTTTGCGCCACAGTCGCGATCCGATCACTTTCTTTAACACGAAGCTCTGCGGCATCAGAAATGGTGGTTTCGCCGGAGGCGAGGCACGCGGCGACGGCGATGACGGGGAGTTCGTCGATGACGTTTGGAATGATGTCGCCTCCGATCGTAGTACCGTGAAGTTGGGCTCCCCGAATGGTGATATCACCGAAAGGTTCGCCTTCCTGACCACCGGTGACGGTGCGCGTAATGTCCGCCCCCATCTGTGCGAGAACATCGAGAATACCAGTCCGCGTAGGATTCAAGCCGATACCAGTGAGAGTAAGTTCCGAACCAGGGCGGGCGGCGGCAGCGACGCACCAAAAAGCCGCGCTTGAGATGTCTCCCGGCACGTAAAAATCGCCAGCCCTGAGCATTGCTGGGCCGTTCAGCGAGATTTCAGAACCTTCATGAGTCGTCGCGACCCCGAAGTGCCGAAGCATGGTCTCGGTATGATTCCTGGTAGGCGCAGGCTCGGTAACTGAAGTGCGTCCTTCAGCGAAAAGACCAGCGATCAGAACCGCGCTTTTCACCTGAGCGCTCGCGACAGGCATGTCGTAGTGGAATGCATTTGGCCCGCTAGTGGCGCCCGTGATTTCGAGGGGGGCGCAGTCGGTTTTTTCTCCGTGAGAGGTGAAGGCAGCTCCCATTTCTGAGAGAGGCTTAATGACGCGCCCCATCGGGCGACGAGATAGCGAAGCATCACCGGTAAGCATGGTCGTAAATGGCTGAGCCGCGAGCAAACCAGAGAGAAGCCGCATCGTGGTGCCAGAATTACCGCAGTCGATCTGGGAAGCGTCCGCATCTGGAGCCCTGAGTTTTCCCGCGCAGCCGGTGATCGTGAGATGCGTCGGATCAGAGGAATCTTGCTCGATGCTCACGCCCATTGCCCGCATCGCAGCCACCGTCGCGAGGCAATCTTCACTGGTAAGGAATCCGGAGACCTCGGTCTTCCCATCCGCGATCCCCGCAAAAATTGCCGAGCGATGCGAGATGCTTTTATCCCCGGGAACGCTAAGCGAACCAGTGAAGGGCTTTTCGAGGTCGGTGGGAAGGACGCGGATTTCGCTCATGTGTACTCGTAATTTTCGCCTCTGGCTTTAAAGTCCTGTGCGGGACGGGCATCCTTGCCGCAGCTGGCGGGCTCGGTCAAGAAAACCGCGGAGCGCTTCAGTGTCGCCACCTTCGAGCATCGCGGCCACTTCGGTAAGTTGAGAGCTCAGCGCCCGAAGGAGCGGAGCTACTTCCGAGGCATTCTCATCGAGAATTCCGGTCCAAAGATCAGAATCTCCGGCAGCCACCCGAGTCGTATCGCGAAAACCACCTCCAATAAACCGCGCAATCGAAGGATCGTCGGTAAGAGCCGTCGTCGTAATCGCAGAAGCGACGGTGTGTGGGAAATGGCTGATACGAGCAATCACGGAATCATGCTCCAGCGGATCTAGCAAAGATACACGCGAGCACAATGCTTCCCAGAATCCGACGACCCATTGAACCGCCTCCTGATCGGTGTCCGAATCAGGAGTCACGATACAAGCAGCCCCCTCGAAAAGCATCGCGCTTGCATGAGCCATTCCTCCTTTCTCTGATCCCGCCATCGGGTGGCTCCCCACATATTCCGCACCAAACTTACGCGCGATATCGACCACCTCGCGCGCCGGGCGCGCCTTCACACTCCCAACGTCCGTAATCACCGCCCCCGCCAAAGCCGCACCCGCCGCCTCAACCACCGCAGCCATCGCCGGCACCGGCGTCGCCAGCACGACAAGCCCCGCACCTTCCACCGCCTCGGGTGCGAAATCGGCAACGCGAACGTCAATCTTCAGATCACGAATCTCCTGTCGTGCTTCCGGCCTACGAGCCCAAGCCGATAGCTTCACCTCGGGAAAACGCTGTTTCAGCGCCAGCAGAAGAGAGCCCCCGAGGAGACCGGGGCCAAGCACCGCCACCGAGCGGAAAGGAAATTCCGAATTTGATACATCCACCCCGATCACGGGACGCGGAAGATCTTTTTCGTGTAAGGACAGCGCGCCTCAGAACCCGAGGGGAAACCATCCACATTCACCTTGCGCTTCTGCGAATCAAACGGGCTATACACCATTCCTGCCTGCCCTGGCACAGCCGTCGCCGTAGGCTTATCCGAAGAGACATCTGGCTTTGGCGAAGGCTTCGGCGAAGGTTTGGGCCTGGGCTTTTCCACCTCCGGTGCCTTCACGACTGAATTAGGATCCGGCTCGTTACTTTTCACTCGAGGCTTCCGCTCCGGCTTTGGCTTTGGCTTCGATTTTTCGACTGGCTTGGGAGCATCTCCCCGCTTCACACGTGCAGGAGGTTGCTCTTCACTCCCTCTCCGATTCCACCGGCTCCGATTCTTTTCCTGCGCCTGAGGCTCCTGCCGGCGATCACCAAGAAAAACAGTCCCTCGCCGCCCACGACTATATTCACCAGGCGGAATCGGCTCCCCCGGATTGTAGCGTCCTGGGTTCCGGTTCGGGCTGAGGGTTCCACCAGCACCATAACGAGGCGCTCCCCGCTGAAGAAACGCGTTTTCGCCCTCGGTGGGATCTTGATATTCATCAGTCGTGCATGAAGCAGCGACAAGCGCGATCGAGCAGCATAATACCGCGCGGACGCCGTGGCGGGGAAAAATTGGGGACATCATGAGAAGGGTTTGTCTTGAGAAGACGGGCGCGGCGCACCCATTATTCATCTTATATAATTAAGGGGTTTACCGTGCCCACCCATTAAAAGCAATCCAGAATCCGCGCTTCCGCCCGTTCCCTCCTTGCAATCCGATGCCGCGCAGGATACCGCATCACAGGCTCGGCACTCACCCATATAGGGAAGACGTGCTGCCACTCTTCCCCTCTCCCCATGGTCTCGATCATCACGCGCAACCTGACGAAAAGCTTCGGCGACACCACCGCCCTCGATAGCGTCTCGCTCAAGATCGAAGCAGGCGAACTATTCTTCCTGCTCGGTCCCTCCGGCTGCGGCAAAACCACCCTCCTCCGACACATCGCCGGATTCTACACCCCCAATTCCGGGCACCTCTTCTTCGACATGCAGGAGATGACCCACATCCCTGCCCACAAACGAAATACCGCCATGATGTTCCAGAGCTACGCACTCTGGCCACACATGACGGTCGCCAAAAACGTCGCCTTCGGTCTCGAAGAGCGCAAAGTCGACAAACCCGAGATCGAGCACCGCGTCTCCGCCGCACTCGAAACCGTCAAAATGTCCCAATACGCCGGACGCCGCATCAACGAACTCTCCGGCGGTCAGCAACAACGCGTCGCCCTCGCCCGAGCCCTCATCGTCCGCCCCCAAGCACTCCTCCTCGACGAGCCCCTCTCCAATCTCGACGCCAAGCTCCGCACCGAAATGCGCGCCGAAATTCGCCGCATCGTCAAAGAATCCGGCCTCACCGCCGTCTACGTCACCCACGACCGCGCCGAAGCACTCTCCTCCGCAGATCGCCTCGCCATCCTCAACAAAGGCAAAATCATCCAAGTAGGCACCCCCACCGACGTCTACCGCAACCCCCGCTCACGCTTCGTCGCAGACTTCATCGGAGACACGAATTTCATCGAAGGCACCCTCGAAGGCGACACCTCCCGCGAGCACCTCTACAGCATCGCCACCACCCATGGCCGCTTCTGGGCACGCCTCCCCGAAGGCGCCGAGCCCCCCCAGCGCGACTCCCGCGTCGCCCTCTCCATCCGTCCCGAATGCGTTCAGCTTGCCCCTCACCGTGAGCCGAGAAACACCCTCCACGGCCGCATATCCGACGTCATCTACCTCGGCGACACCGCCCAATACGTCCTCGAGACCGATGGCGGCGAAAAAATCCGCATCGCCGAGATGAACCCCACCGGAGCACTCTCCCCCGGCGATCAAGCCGTCTTCGCCACCGCAAAGCCCGACGACGTCCTCGTCCTCGACGCAATCCCGGCCACCGCATCCCCCATCCAATAGCACCCCAGGATGCCGGATCCCAAGCCCACTCCAGCGCAAAAAATCCAGGCTGCCGCCGGAAACGCCCGTGCCAGCCTCCTGCGCGCCCTCCCTCTCATCGGCCCCAAAATGAGAGACCCCGCGTTTCTCCGCCCCGCCGGAGTCATCGCCACCATCCTTCTCGTCCTCCTTCTCCCCTTCGCCCTCCGCCCCCGAGAAGAAGCCTTCACCGAAGACCTCGATGGAAAAGTCGTCATCATGACGCCCCACCACGAAGCCATCCTCTCCGAATTCTCCCGCGCCTTCAGCACCCACATGAAGACCACCACCGGGAAAAACATCCGCGTCGATTGGCGCGTCCCCGGCGGCACCTCCGAAATCGCCAAACTCCTCAATTCCGAATACCGCAGCGCCTTCGAACTCCACTGGAAACGCGACCTCAATCGCCCCTGGGAAAACTCCATCACCTCCCGCTTCAACGACCGCAAACTCCCCCTCCCCACCTCCGGCGAAACACCCACCCCCGCCCAAGAAGCCAAAATTAAATTCCTCGAATCAGACATCGGCATCGGCGTCGACCTCTTCTTCGGCGGCGGTGCCTACGACTTCCAGATCCAAGCCGCCAAAGGCCACCTCGTAGCCTCCGATCCCACCGAAAAATTCGGTCTCGCCCCCCTCGCCAAAGCACACCCCGCCTGGTTCTCCGAAGACACCATCCCCCAAGCATCCTCCGGAGAGACCTTCCGCGACGCACAGCACCGCTGGGCAGGCACCTGCCTCTCCAGCTTCGGCATCGTCTACAACACCGATTCCCTCAAACGCCTCTTCTTCGAAAAACCACCCTCCACCTGGGACGACCTCGGCCAGCCCCAATACTTCGGCCAAATCGCCCTCGCCGACCCCACCCGCTCCGGCTCCGTCGCCAAAGCCTTCGAAATGCTCATCCAGCAGCAAATCCAAGAATCCATCACCGCATCCGGCGGCGAAGCCACCCAATTCCAAAGCAAAGAACAAATCATCACCGCCGCCATCCAGCAAGGCTGGGACGAAGGCCTCCAGCTCATTCAGCGCATCGGAGCCAACGCCCGCTACTTCACCGACGACGCCACCAAAATCCCCCGCGACGTCGCCGCCGGCCTCGCCACCGCCGGCATGTGCATCGACTTCTACGGCCGCACCCAAGCCGAAGCCCTCCGCCAAGACGACGGCACCTCCCGCGTCGGCTTCATCCGCCCCATCGCAGGCTCCTCCACCAGCGTCGATCCCATCGGAATGCTCCGCGGCGCCCCCAATCCCCAATACGCCCACGCCTTCATCGAATTTGTCCTCTCCAAAGAAGGCCAAAAACTATGGGACTTCCTCCCCGGCACCCCCGGCGGCCCCCGAAAAACAGCCCTCCGCCGCCTCCCCATACGCAAAGACCTCTACACCGAAGACTACCTCCCCCACTTCGCCGACCCCCAAGCCCTCCCCTACCAGCACACCGAAGAATTCACCTACCACCCCGAACACACCAAAGACACCTTCAGCGCCATCCGCTTCATCATCCGCGTCATGTGTATCGACACCCACGACGAACTCCGCGCCGCCTACGCCACCCTCATCCAGACCAACTTCCCCCCCAAAGCCACCGACCTCTTCTACAACCTCTCCGAAGTAAACTACGGCGCCGCCAACGGTAGCATCACCGAAACCCTCCGCTCCCGCGACAAAGTCCGCGAACTCCGCCTCGCCCAAGCCCTCGCAAACTCCTTCCGCGTCCGCTACCGCAAAACCATCAAAATGGCCAACCGCGGAGAATAGAAGATATTTCCCAATCGCCTAATCCAGACAAACAGCCTTAAACCATAAATCTTTTACCTTAAAATCTCTCGTCTTTGAACTCCCGCTCCCCAGTCCCCGCGATCCTCTACGGCATCGTCGCGCTCTTCTTCCTCGTCTTCTTCATCCTCCCCGTCGCAGACACCCTGAAATCCGCCTTCCGCGACCCCAACGGCGGCTTCACCCTCGGCTACATCTGGGCAGTCTTCTCCAACGAGCTCTACCGCGATGGCCTCATAAACGCCCTCAAAATGGGCTTCTTCAGCACCATCCTCGCCGTCCTCATCGCCATGCCCCTAGCCGTCGTCGCCGACCGCTACCGCTTCCCCGGAAAACGCCTTCTCACCTCCTCCATCCTCCTCCCCCTCGTCCTC
>CALAIY010000095.1 GCA_937922595.1 uncultured Verrucomicrobiales bacterium
ACCGCAGCCAGAAGGACCTGACATCAGCCCATCATCAGAAAAAAATCCTGTCCATCCTCTAAATCCTGTCCAAAACATTTTCAGACAGGATGAACATGATTTACAGGATAAATGAAGTATTTCCCGTGAATTTTGTCACAAAAAGACCCTTCAACTTGTGACAAAATAGAGTATACTATTCAAGTGCAATCCATTGATAATAAGCTTGTTTCCAGAATTTACGGACAGCAGAGGGGCTGGGTCTTTTCCAAGAACGATTTCTTGGACCTCGGCAGCGATGCTGCGATTCGGAAAGCACTATCGCGATTGGAGACAAAAGGAACCATTCGCCGAGTCCTGCGAGGGGTCTACGATTACCCGCGCATCAGCACCCTCCTGAATGAGCCGATGGGTGCCGATTTGGATGAACTCGCGAGCGCCTTGGCTCGCAAGTCGGGCTGGCGCATCCAGCCTTCTGAAAACACGGCTCTCAATCAATTGGGGCTCTCCACTCAGGTTCCCGCGCAGAGCGTCTATCTCTCGGATGGCCCTAGCAAAGCTTATGAGATTGGAAACCGGCAGCTGGTCTTCAAAAAAAGGAGCCTTAAGGAATCCGGATTTAAACTTCGCGAAAGTGAACTCGTGGTGCAGGCATTGAAGGCGCTGGGGCAGGAACGGATCGATGCCAATGTTTGCCGAAAGCTCTCGGAAAAATGGACGCCAGACTTGTGGCAGAAAATCCTTCGTGATAGCAAGACGGCTCCGGCCTGGGTCTGCGATGTGATCCGGAACATTGCAAAGGAGAAAAAGTCATGAACCAAGTCGCAACATTACCCGAGAAGGAGAGGAATGAACTTTTCACGCTGACTGCAGAGCGGCGGGGCATGGGCTCGATCGCCGTGGTGGAAAAAGACTTCTGGGTCTGCTGGACACTTAAGCAACTGTACGAACATCCCGAACTATCCAAGCAGCTGATTTTCAAAGGAGGCACGAGCCTGTCGAAAGTCTATGGACTGATCGACCGATTCTCGGAGGACATCGACCTGGTGTTGGACTGGAGAGTGGTCGATGACGTTCAGGATCCGATGGGTGAACGCACGAAGACGAAACAACGCCAGCTCAACGAAGCGCTGAATGAAAAGGCCTGTGCCTACATCGCGGAAACGATGGTGCCACGTTTGGAGGAAGCGCTTGGCTTACATTGCGAGCTGGATATCAAACCGGAAGAAAAAGACCAAGGGCATATCGTGCGGGTAAGCTATCCGAAAACGACGAAGACCGGAGGACTGCTCCCCTACATCCAACTGGAGATCGGTCCTTTGGCCTCCTGGCTGCCGCACTCGGAACACGACATCACGCCGTACGCTGCAGAAACGTTTCCGGATCAATTTGATGCCCCGCAGTGTGCTGTTCGTGCGATTGATGCGGAGCGCACCTTTTGGGAGAAAGCTACGATCCTGCATCATGAAGCGCATCGCCCCGAAGATTCCGCCATTCCCGAGCGCTATTCGCGGCATTATTATGATCTCTGTCTCATGGCCGCCGATGAAACACTGAAAGCGTCTGCATTAGAAAAGCTGGATTTGCTGGATGACGTGGTTCTTTTTAAGAAGAAATTCTATCCTCGCGGTTGGGCGAACTATGACGCGGCAAAGCCTGGGACATTGAAACTCATCCCGCCAGACCATATCCTTAACGTCATGGAAAAGGACTACGCAGCGATGCAAGAGATGATCTTTGGACGCAGCCCGCCTTTTGAGGAGATCATCGTTTCACTGACTGCACTAGAAACAGAGATCAATCATCCGTGAAATTCACCGAAGCCCAACTCGAATCTGCCATTATCGAGCACCTCGGTGCCGAGGGCTACCCGCATGTATTAGGCGCGGCGATTGAGCGCCAGCCGCAGGAAATCGAGGCGGTGATCAAGCAACTCGAAGCCTACTCGGCCGCCGATCTCTACGAGAGCAACAAGGCGATCATGAAGCTGGTCTCGGATGGCTTTCTGCTGAAGCGGGAAGACCGCAGCCAGAAGGATCTATATATCTTCGGCGAACTCCACATCCCAGAAACAAAAAACATCATCCAGCAAAATCGGACATGAGCCCATCATCAGAAAGCAATCCTGTCCAAAAAGAAAGCAGACAGGATGAATAGGATTTACAGGATATTCCGAAGCAATCCTCCGGAGAATCATCAGAAATTAATCCTGTCCATCTTGTAAATCCTGTCCAAAAAAGCAGACATGATGAATATGATCTAAAGGATATTTCTAAACTGACCGAAGCAGTCATTGGCTGCGCGTTCAAAGTCCATAATACACTGGGCTTTGGTTTCCTAGAGTCGGTCTACGAGAAGAGCCTAATCATCGAACTGCAAAAATTAGGCATCACCGCGAAATCCCAGGAGCCGATCAAGGTGCACTACGGACAACACATCGTCGGGGACTTCTTCGCCGACCTGTTGATCGACGACCACCTGATCATCGAATTGAAGTCGGTTAGCAAACTCATCCAGGCTCACGAAGTCCAGATCGCCAATTATCTCACGGCGACCAACATTGAGAACGGGCTACTAATCAACTTCGGATCCGAAAAGGTGGAAGTGAAACGCAAATTCAGAACCCCTTCCAAAACAAAGTAGACAGGATGAACATGATTTACAGAATCTTTCGAATCTCATACAGCAGAACCTAGCATGAGCCCATCATCAGAAAACAATCCTGTCCATCTTGTAAATCCTGTCCAAAAAAACAGACAGGATGAACACGATTTACAGGATCAGGCTTGCGGAAATTTCTAAAATCAAGTAACTTAGATCCAAGTTACTGATATATGGGAAAACAGCGATCCCTGCTCCAACGACTTGCGCGAGAGTCACGCCTTCTGCGTGAGGAACGGCTGCGTGAAGCTGAGATCAGCAACACCGTGATCTCGCAGGCGGTAAAGGCTGGCGAGCTGATTCGCCTGTCGCGCGGGGTCTACCACCATCCTGAGGCGGAACTTGATGAGAACCTGAGCCTTTCCGAAGTAGCCGCCCGTGTCCCCCACGCGGTCATCACGCTGCTCTCCGCGCTGCAGTTTCATCAAATCGGAACCCAGCAGCCCCACACTATTTGGATTCACCTTAAGCAGAACGCTGTCACGCCGAAGATCGACTATCCCCTGCTGGAAGTCGTTCGTAGCAAGGTCGATAGCGCCTTCTTTACCTTCGATACGGCGGCGTTCTGTTTACGGGTGATCGCGGCGAGTTGCTTGCGCTCGTCTGCGGTGAGTTTGACATAATGCTTTTTGTTGGGCATTACCTAACGGAACCACGTTTTTTGGATGTACAAGTGAAAACGCGAAAAAAGAACGACTTTTTAGATCTGCTAGACCACTAGCCAGCACCACACTAAAAACACCTCAGTATCATCCCCATCCTCCATCGCCCTCGATTGCCCACCCGAAGTCCTCCTAGAGATCCACATCAGCAATGAGGAATTGGCCGAAATCCTCAAAACTAAGGAGCACAAGTTAATTCCAAACAGCTCATTAGCCCTTGATCGCAGCGCGCTTCAATCGCTCAAGAATCGCACGCCCGAGCAAATGATCACGCACCGGCTCAGCGATAATCTCATCTACTCCGAGAGCATCGAGCTTCCGCATCACGTGAAAAAGGCGCACCGCCGCCTCAGGTAATTTCCCTGAGCCCGGGCTCAAAATCTCCACATGCTCCCACTTGTGAAGCGGCACATAGCCATCCTTATCAAGCCCCCGAAAACTCATCAACGCGTAGCGCTTGCCCTCCTCAGGCACGAAATCTTTCGGGGATGAAAGCAATCGCAGCGGCGTGGCCGGCGCGTAATGACTCTCCACCCGCCCAGGTGCCTCAGGAGTTTCGCCGGAGGCGGCAGGCTCGTTTTCCACCCGCACGCGCCCGAGTTTTTTCAGATCTTCCACCGTCACCGGCCCCGCACGAAGCACCGTGATTCGGATCTTCGGCTTATCATGCGTCGGCACAGGATCCTCCACCCGCACAATCGTCGATTCCACACCCCAGTGGCACGCACCCCCATTGATGATCAGAGGGATTTTTCCACCTAGCTCCTCCTCCACAGCTGCGGCAGACGTCGGGCTAATCCGCCCAAAGCGATTTGCACTCGGTGCCGCCACCGGCCGCCCCAGCTTCTCCACCACCGCCTTCATCACCGGATTTCCACTCATCCGCACCGCCACTGTATCCAATCCTGCCGTCACAATATCCGGCACACTCTCGGTTCGCGGCAAAATGAATGTCAGCGCCCCCGGCCAAAAGGCATCCGTCAGCTCATACACCGACTCAGGAATATCCTTCGCCACCTCATCCAAATACTCCGGCCCCTGCACATGCACGATCAGCGGATCAAAACTCGGGCGCTCCTTAATCGCAAATACCTGAGCCACCGCATCCGCATTCATCGCATCCGCCGCAAGGCCATAGACCGTCTCCGTAGGAAGCGCGACGACACCGCCCTCATTTAAAATTGCCACCGCCTCATCCACGGCGGCATTAGTTGAATCGGTATCGTCGGCTGAGAGAATTTTAGTTTCCATGGCAGGGTGCGCGGAGAAGCGTATCGGTAAGACCACCGCTCGCGCAATAAAGAGCACTCCATCCCTTCATTCCACCCTCATGTCCACCCCACAGCCACAGAACATCGTGCTCATCGGCTTCATGGGCGTCGGAAAAACCACAATCGGTAAACTCCTCGCGAAAAAACTCGGCTTCCACTTCACCGATACCGACGCACAAATCGTCACTCAAGCAGGCTGCCCGATCCCCGAAATCTTCACCAAGGAAGGAGAAGAAGGTTTCCGCCAGCGGGAAACCACCGTTTTAAACGCACTCACCACTAAGCAACATTCCATCATCGCCACCGGCGGCGGCATCATCACCCGCGAAGAAAACATCCCGATCCTTAAAAAGCTCGGCTACGTCGTCTGGCTCACCGCCAGCGAAAACGAAATCTACGACCGCGTCACCGCAAACTCCGACCGCCCCCTCATGCAGACCAAAGACCCACGCCAGACCATCCGAGATCTTCTCACCCTGCGTGATCCACTCTACTCAAGCGCCTGCCACCTCTGCGTCGATACCACCGGCTTCCACAGCGAAGACATCGCCTACGGCGTCCGCGAAAGCGCACTCGTCTACTTCTCAGGCCTCGCAAGCCCACCAGCCCCCGAATCCTAATGGAATCCAGCAGCCCCCAGCAGCTGCGAGCAAACCTCGAGACCGTCGCCTCCACCCTCGGTTTCGCCCGGTGCACCGTCGCCCCCGCCTCCCGCGCCCGTCACGCCGACCTCTTTCTCGATTGGGTCGCCGAAGAAAAATACGGCGACATGGCCTGGCTCGCCCGAAATCCCGAGCGCCGCACCGACCCACGCCAAGTCCTCCCCGGAGCAAAATCCGTCATCGTCCTCGCCACGAATTACTTCCAAGGAAAACCACCCTCACGCCGCACCGACGCCGCCACCGGCACCATCGCCCGCTACGCCTGGGGAGACGATTACCACGATCTCATCACCGGCCGTCTCCGCGATCTCGACCTCATGCTCGCCGAAGCCGGCGGCACCCAAAAACCCTACGTCGATACCGGCCCCATTCTCGAACGCGACTTCGCCAGCGAATCCGGCCTCGGCTGGGGCGGCAAATCCACCCTCCAGATCGATCGCCAGCTCGGCACCTGGTTTTTCCTCTCCGTCATCCTCACCACACTCGAAATTTCTCCAGGGAAACCCGAGCCCGACCGCTGCGGCACCTGCACCCGCTGCATCGTCGCCTGCCCCACCGATGCCATCACCGCCCCCCACCGCCTCGATGCACGCCGCTGCATCTCCTACCTCACCATCGAGCACAAAGGAGCCATCCCCAATGAATTCCGCAAAGCCATCGGCGATAAAATCTACGGCTGCGACGATTGCCTCACCGCCTGCCCTTGGAATCGTTTTGCCCAAGCATCCAGCCAAGCCACCTTCCAAGCCCGCGACCACCTCCGCATCCTCGCCCTTCGCGACTACCTCGGCCTCACCCCAGATGAATTCCGCCTTATGTTTCGCGGAAGCCCTATAAAACGAACCGGTTACACCCGCTTTTTACGGAACGTCTGCGTTGCCCTAGGAAACGTCGGAACCCACGAAGACCTCCCCATTCTCCACAAATCAGCCACCTCCACCGCCCCCCTCATCGCCGAGCACGCCCAATGGGCAATCGAGCAAATCCAGCTCAGGCAAGAGAGCCCCACACCTTAGCCCACAAAAAAACCACCCTCATAAAAAGGTGGTTTGCTAATAAAAAAAGTAACGCAGCCCGGTCAGCTCTGGAGCGAAAACCCCTTAACGCTCGAGGCGAACTAACCGGGCTGCGTCTTCAACCCCGTGAGCGTTTCCGCTCACGAACTAATAATACTCCCTCTTAAAAAGTTGTCTATCAAAATAATGTATTTTCTGAATCTTTTTTCTCGACGCTGGATGAAAAAACTGATTATCCACTCACACAATTTTCGACCGACGTAGGCTAGAGACCCTGCTAGGAATATCTCACCATATCGAATTTTTCTAAAACCAACTCAAAGCCCTTCTCAAAGTCATGCCCGCTACTTCCCCTACCTGGTCTCGCTTCCTCGAAAGCCACTGCCGCTACCCGGACCTCGGAATCCTCCTCGATATCAGCCGGATGGACTTCCCCGAAAGCTTCCTCTCCGAAATGGAGCCAAAGGCAGAAAAAGCCATGGCCGCAATGAAAGAGCTCGAAGCCGGTGCCATCGCCAATCCCGACGAAGGCCGCATGGTCGGCCACTACTGGCTTCGCGACTCCAGCCTCGCCCCAAGCCCCGCACTCAAAAAAGAAATCGAAGACGATCTCACCTCGATCAAAACCTTCGCCGCCGACATCCACTCCGCCCAACTCAAAGGCTCCACCGGAAAACCCTTCTCCCAAGTCTTAATCATCGGAATTGGCGGATCAGCCCTCGGCCCCCAACTCGTCGATGAATGCCTCGCCGGCCCCACCGCCAAAATCGCCGCCCACTTCTTCGACAACACCGACCCCGACGGCATGGTGCGCAACCTCCAAGTCCTAGACGGTTTACTCGAAGAGACCCTCGTCGTCGTCGTCTCCAAATCCGGCGGCACCCCCGAAACGCGCAATGGAATGCTCGTAGCCGAAAAAGCCTTCGCCCAAGCCGGGCTCGACTTCTCCAAGCACGCCGCCGCCGTCACCGGCATTGGCAGCAAGCTCGATCAGCACGCCGAATCCGGCGGCTGGATCAAACGCTTCCCCATGGCCGATTGGGTCGGAGGACGCACCTCCGTCATGAGCGTCGTCGGCCTCGTCCCCGCCGCACTCCAAGGCGTCGATATCGACGCCTTCCTCAAAGGAGCCGCCGACATAGACGCCAAGACCCGCGCACTCCCCACCAAGGAAAACATGGCCATGCTCCTCGCCCTCATGTGGTTCCACGCCGGAAACGGCAAAGGCGAAAAAGACATGGTCGTCCTCCCCTACAAAGACCGCCTCGTCCTCTTCTCCAAATACCTCCAGCAACTCGTCATGGAGTCCCTCGGAAAGCAAAACGACCTCGATGGCAACACCGTCAATCAAGGAGTCGCCGTCTACGGCAACAAAGGCTCCACCGACCAACACGCCTACGTCCAGCAACTCCGCGACGGCGTGAACAACTTCTTCGCCACCCTCATCGAAGTCCGCGAAAGCGGAGCCGCCGGAGCCAGCACCATCGAAGTCGAGCCCGACACCACCTGCGCCGATTTCCTCCAAGGATTCCTCCGCGGCACCCGCTCTGCCCTCTCCGGAAACAGCCGCAGCTCCATCACCATCAGCATCCCCCGCCCCGACGCCTACTACCTCGGAGCCCTCATCGCCCTCTTCGAGCGCGCCACCGGCTTCTACGCCACCATCGTAAACATCAACGCCTACCACCAGCCAGGCGTAGAAGCCGGCAAAAAAGCCGCCGGTGAATTCCTCACCCTCATGGCAGCCACCCGCGGAGCCCTCACCAGCGAGCCACAGACCGCCGAAGCCATCGCCAGCACCATCAGCAGAGACACCGAAGACGTCTACCACGCCCTCGTCCACCTCTCCTCCAACAAAGAAGGCATCGCCGGCAAATGGGGAGCCTCCCCCGCCGAAGACACCTTCATCCTCGGCTAATCCCCACATAGGGAAACACCTTCCCATCCAAGCGTGGCCCCTGCATACTCGCAGGAGCCACGCTTTTTTTATGCACACACTGCCCGTTCTCCTCCTCGCGCTCACCTGCACCATCGCAAGCGCCACCCGCCCCAACATCCTCTTCATCCTCGCCGATGACCTCGGCGTCCACGACCTCAGCTCCTCCGGCTCCACCTTCTACGAGACCCCCGCCCTCGATGCCCTCGCCGCATCCAGCACCCGCTTCTCCCAAGCCTACGCCAGCTGCCAAGTCTGCTCCCCATCACGCGCCAGCATCATGCTCGGCAAATCCCCCCTCCGCCACGGCATCACCGATTGGATCGGCGCCAAATCCGGCACCGATTGGAAGCGCAACACCAAGCTCCTCCCCGCAAAATACACCCACACACTCCCCACCACCGACACCACCATCGCCGAAGCCCTCCTCCACGCCGGCTACCGCACCTTCTTCGCCGGAAAATGGCACCTCGGTGGCCAAGGCTCACTCCCCACCGACCACGGATTCCAGATCAACAAAGGAGGCATCGCAAAAGGCAGCCCTCCCGGCGGATTCTACTCCCCCTACAAAAACCCCCTCCTCCCCGACGGCCCTCCCGGCGAGCCCCTCCCCATCCGCCTCGCCCAAGAAACCGCCCACTTCATCACCCAGCACCACACAGAATCACCCAGCACCCCCTTCTTCGCCTTCCTCTCCTTCTACGCCGTCCACGCCCCCCTCCAGACCACCCCACACCTCTGGAAAAAATACCAAGCCAAAGCCCCAAAACACCAAGGAAACCGCTTCACCCCAGACCGCACCCTCCCCGTCCGCCAAACCCAAGACCACCCGCTCTACGCCGGCCTCCTCGAAACCATGGACACCGCCATCGGCAACCTCCTCACAAAGCTCGACACCCTCGGCCTCACCAACGACACCATCATCATCTTCACCTCCGACCACGGCGGCGTCTCCTCAGGAGACGCCTACGCCACCTCAAACCTCCCCCTCCGTGGCGGCAAAGGCAGACAATGGGAAGGCGGCCTCCGCGTCCCCCTCTTCATCAAGCACCAAGGCCCCCAGAAAACCATCAAAACCCCCGTCACCGGAGCCGACCTCTTCCCCACCCTCCTCCACCTCGCAAAAAT
>CALAIY010000096.1 GCA_937922595.1 uncultured Verrucomicrobiales bacterium
CCTACAAGCAGGCGTCGTGGATTTCCTGCAAAATCGCTTTGAGATCGTATTGGTATTTCCAATTGGGGTAGTCGCGCTGAAAGGCGCTTACGTCGGAGACCCACCAGATGTGGTCGCCGATGCGGTTGTCCTCCACGTATTCGTGTTCGAGCGTTTTCCCGGAAATTTCCTGGCAGATCTGGATGGCTTCCTTCATCGAGCAGTGGCTGTGGCGCGAGCCGCCGATGTTGTAGACGGCTCCGCTGCGCGGTGCTTGGAAGAATTCCCAGAAGGCGGAGACGAGATCTGCGCTGTGGATATTGTCGCGCACCTGTTTTCCTTTGTAGCCGAAGACGTTGTATTTTTTCCCAGTCACGGTGCATTTCATCAGGTAGCTGAGGAATCCGTGAAGCTCGGCACCGGCGTGCGAGGGGCCGGTAAGGCAGCCGCCGCGGAAACAGACGGTCGGCATATCAAAATACTGGCCGTATTCCTGCACCATCACATCCGCGGCGACCTTCGATGCACCGAAGACCGAGTGCTTCGTCTGGTCAATCGACATGGTCTCATCGATTCCGACATTATAGGCGTGTGAAGGGTCGATTTCCCAGCGCATGTCCTGCTCGATGAGGGGGAGACGGTTTGGAGTGTCTCCGTAGACTTTATTCGTGCTGGTGAAAATGAAGGGAGCCTCTGGGCAGTGATCGCGGGCGGCCTGAAGGAGGTTCACGGTGCCCACGGCATTCACGCCGAAATCGGTATGTGGCTCACGTGCCGCCCAGTCGTGCGAAGGCTGCGCTGCGGTGTGAATGATTACCTTCACCTCTTTACCAAGGCGCTTGAAAAGGGCATCTACAGCACCGGTATCGCGGATATCGAGGCTTTCGTGCGAATAGTTTTTCAGAGCGGCTTCGACCTCAGCGCGCTTTCCGGATGTGGAAGCATCTTTGCCGAAAAAATAAGCGCGCATGTCGTTATCAACGCCGACGACGTCGAGTCCTTCAGCGTGGAAACGTTTGCAGGATTCAGATCCGATAAGGCCGGAAGAACCGGTGACGACAGCAATGCTCATAAGAAAATGGAGTAGGGAGGGCGTTAAAAAAGAAGGTAAAGATCGCCTCAAATTATGGAAATTGCAACATTTATGCCGCAAGGATACTAGTAATGCACTCAAGCATCTATTTCAGCAACTAGCCCCCTAGCTTGCGCCCCGGCTCCCCCGGTGCTCCAATCTTTCGCCATGCCAGCCTCAGACTACATCGTCACCATCGGACTCGAAGTCCACGCCCAGCTCACCACCCAGAGCAAAATGTACTGCGGCTGCAAAGTCGGCTACGGAGCCCCCCCCAATTCGCAGACCTGCCCCGTTTGCCTCGGAATGCCCGGAGCCATGCCCACACTCAACGAAGCGGCCATCGAGAAAACCGTCCTCACCGGTCTCATGCTTGGCTGCGAAAACCCCGAAATCTCCAAATGGGATCGGAAGAATTATTTCTATCCCGATATGCCCAAGAACTACCAGCTCACCCAGTTCGATCTCCCCCTCTGCGAGCACGGCAGCGTGCCCCTCTACGACCACTGCTACCCCAAAGACGTCCAGAAAGACATCCCTCGCCCCGGCTACGCCGTGAAACTCACTCGCATTCACCTAGAAGAAGACGTCGGGAAATCCACCCACCATGAGAAAAATACCACCATCGACTTCAATCGCGCTGGCACCCCGCTCATGGAAATCGTCTCCGACCCCGATATTCGGACAGGAGAAGAAGCCTTCGCCTACCTCAATAGCCTCCGCCAAATCCTCATCGCCGGCGGAGTCTCCGATGCCGACATGGAAAAAGGCCAGATGCGCTGCGACGTAAATATCTCACTTCGTAAAACCGAAGAAGAGCCCCTCGGAGCCAAAATCGAACTCAAAAACCTCAATAGCCCCGCCGCCGTCCGCCGCGCCATCCACTACGAGATCGACCGCCAATCCACCGAGCTAGACGCCGGCACCCCCCAAGTCCAGTGCACCCGCCGCTGGGACGACGACCTCGGAGAATCCACCGTCATGCGCAGCAAAGAAGACGCCCACGACTACCGCTACTTCCCCGAGCCCGACCTCCTCCCCATCCGCACCGCCCCCATCGTCGAGGCCATGAAAAAGCTCGTCCCTGAGCTCCCGCATGAAAAATCCCAAAGATTCGTCACCGACTTCGGAGTCACCGAATACGACGCCAGCGTCCTGAGCTCCGACAAACACCTCGCCACCTACTTCGAGCAAGCCGCCACCGGAGCCAAAAACACCAAGCTAGTAGCCAACTGGGTCCTAAACGACCTCCTCAGCGCCCTCAAAGAATCCTTCACCGAAATCCAGGACTCCACCCAGGTCCCCGCCGAAAACCTCCGCGCCCTAGTAGACCTCATCGAGTCCGGAAAGATCAGCGGCAAACAAGCCAAAAACGACGTCTTCCCAGCAATGCTGGAAACCGGCAAAACCGCCGGCGACATCGTAAAAGAAAAAGGCCTCGAGCAAGTCTCCGACACCGGAGCCCTCGAAGCCTTCTGCGATCAGGTAATCCAGGAAAATGAAGCAATCGCGGCCGACGTCCGCTCTGGAAATGAAAAAGCTGCCAATGCTTTAGTCGGCCGAGTCATGAAGCTCTCCAAAGGTCAGGCCAATCCCAAAGTGGTCATTGGGATTCTACTCGAGAAGCTCAAGTAGAATTCGCAAGCTTCCAATTTCGAGAAAGGCGTAGGCAAGCCAAAGCATTGGCTGCCTACGCCCTTGGAAAGCTTATCAATCCTCCAGCCTACGATACCAAGTAAAGTAGAGAGAGGTGCTGCATACAGCGAGGACTATGGCAGAAACACCGGCGTATAGGAACCAATGCCCCACCACATAAAGTGGTAAAACGAAGAGCGCCATCAGCGCACACTTCGCCAAGATGATATTCAGGATAATTCGGAGAGGGCGCTCCAATCCTTTCGCGCCATGATATTCCTCTCGGGTCATTCCGCTCTTCTCCCGAATTGGCTTCCACCATCCCTTCGGCCGGACTGCGCGGAAGAATCCAAGCAGATGCTCCGAATCTGTCTGCTTCGTTGCTAAAGAAGCCACCACGCACGCAAGCATGATACAAGCCCCAATCACGGGGAATGTATAAAGATCGAAGCCATGGTTCGCGACCCATTGGTCATGTAGTTCACCAAGTCCGATCGAGTGGAAAAGGGACTGCTTAAAGTAAAGCAATGATGCCAGGACGAGCCCCGTAAAGACTCCCACCGCATATCCCCATCCATTCATCCGCCACCAATACCAGCGCAAGAGATTCGGGAATAGCAGGCTCGGCATCAGCGCCAACTGCATCCACAGCCAAATTTTCTGAATCGATCCAGCCTGCCATCCAATGATCAGTCCGATAAAGATACAAGCACCAGTCACTCCATAGCTAAGACGCACCAGCGAACGGTCTTGAAGCGTCGGCTTAAACGGCTGCACTAGATCTCGGACAATGATCGAACTCACCCCATTCAGCGTGGAGCTAAATGTCGACATAAATGCCGCCAAGAATCCCGTCACCAAAAAGCCACGGAGCCAGCTCGGCATCAATTCAAAGACCGTGGTAGCCAGAACGCGCTCTGGATCCGAAATCGTGTCCAGCTTCGTCATTGCCACAAACACAATCGATCCGATCATCGCCCAGCGGAAGACAAGAAACGCACCCCAGGCCGCACCAGTCTTCGCCGCATCGCGCGGTGATGCTGCCGCGAGGAATCTCTGCTCCTCATAGCATCCTCCAGGACTCGCCATTCCTGATAGCAATCCCTTACACAAAAACAGGATAAAGACCGGGCCAAAAAGCGCATACAAATGATACCCCTCAGGGACGCCTTCTACCGCTAGCTGCGGAGCAGACCAGACAGGCATGATAGAAGGATCCATCTGGCTGTGAAGCGCCGTCACATCCAGCGTCATAAAGGCGACCACCGCCACTGCGAGCCCGCAGAAATTCAGCAGCATCGCCTGAATGACATCACTTAAAATCACTCCCTTAAATCCTCCCAGCAAAACGTAAATCCCCGTAATCAGCATCAATACGGTGGCACAGATTTTTTCATCGTAGGCAAATGATGCCGCCATGAATTTGCTCACACCTACAAATGAATAGCCAAGAGCAAAAAGGAAAAAGACAGCTGTAGCAAGAGCCCCCGCAGATCGCGCCAAGCGTCCTCCTAGGTCACTTCCAAAGCGAACTTGGATTAGCTCGGCCGCCGTCATCGCCTTGGTTCGTCGAATCCATCCAGCGAGATAGCTCATTAAAAAGGCGGCTATCAAGAAGCCAAACGCCCAAAACATATTGAACGCGCGGAAGCCTAGGAAGAAAAACACTCCCACAATCCAGGAAGTTCCCGCAATATCGAAGTTTGAGACACTGCCAGAAAAGCCAAGCATCCACCAGGGCGTCTTCCGCCCACCGAGGAAATAAGATTCCATATTGCTGGCGGAAGCACGGCGGTACCAAAGCCCGATTCCCAGCATTACCAGGAAATACGTCGCAATGAGGGCGAGTTCGAAGAAGTTTAGTTTCATACAGATTAAATCCTGTTAGGGCAGGAGTGCCCTTTAATCACGGGGTGAAATTCGACTGGTGTGGCTGCGGTGTGGCCAAATGCCAAAGCCGCCTCACCATCGAATTCGCTCGAAGAAGTTAATTCATAGCGAAAGCGCTGGAATCCAGGTTGGCTCGAAGGGAAGTTAGTATCCCAATACGTATTCATCGGCCAGGCTAGCATCAAGCAGCTCTCCTCGCGGGGAACGCTCTCCAGGCATTTTCCAAAATTGAAATCTCCAAATTGCACCATCGGAGCATCTGGACAGGCAAGAGTGACCTGAGTGCTAGAATCAGCGATCGAAGCGAAGCTTTCCACAGTTTGGTAATCACGTACCGTTCCGCGTAATTGATCCGCATCAAGCTCTACCGAGCTGCCGGCGCTGTCATATCGAGCGCGCCAGTCCTTCATCACAAATGGGAAGGTAAAGTAAATTCCTTCAGGATTTAGCGTCTGAGTCTTATTAAACTTCGCCTCACAGATCACTGCTTTGCGATCTGCTGGTAGAGTGATTGTCATCACCAAGTCCTCTGCACCAGGAGCAGTCCCAGTTTGCAGCACAAGCTGCGGTCCTAGTGGATAGCGCGTTGCGATTGCTTTTGTAGAATTCGGAGCCTTCTCACGCATCGCCGGCCAGTCAGACTGCCATCCAGATTGCATTTTTTCCGAGAGCTTCTCGAAATCGGTATCAAAAAGCGCATCACGACCATGATATTTCTCTTTTCCCTGATGGCGCTGAGCATCGACTGATTCTCTTACGTATCCGAAGAAATCCCACTCGCTGTCCTGATTCAAAAGCTCTTGATCGAGCTCCCGATCCACGAGCGAAAGGACTTTGCCCGTCGAAGGCTCAAATTTCAGCGTGTAGTAGGGAGACTCAAGTAAGCCTTCCTCAACGCGGCACTCAGCCGGCAAATCAGACTGCTTCTGCAAATCTTCAACACTCACGATCACCACACCATCTGCAGGTATGGAAATAGGACCTACCTCACGTTCTTCATCATCCGTAAGACATGCGGCTCTTACTCCAAGGTTGTGCATGCGGCTCGGATAGTGCTGCCAGGCATCCGTCACCAATCGGGTGGGAAGCGTTAGCATCACAGACCTTCTGAGTGATGCTGGGTTACTCACGGCAATGCCCTCTAGCTCATTAGAGCCTTCTGAATTCCCCACTAGGCGATCAAGGGAGCGGCGCATTACCCAGGATGTGAGTGAGCGCGCATCAAAAGCGAATGCCTTTTTATGCCCCAGCCCCACAGCGACGTCGTCCGCCTCGTAGTTCCACGTCGTCGCCCAGCTTCCCCAGGTGTGCTCATCAAAAAGCAGAGCATTCCACCATGCCTTTTCATAATCTGCGCGATCCTCTTCGATCGGGCCGCCAATCTTCGCGATGGTGGCAAGTCTCGCTTTAGTCTCCCGATTGATTCGAGTCTCGCGAGCACTTGAGGCACAGCCGAAGTTCCAGAAATCTGGCCAATCTCCACGCTCACGAGGTACCGTGTCTTGTGGAAGCTTATGCATTTCCTCCGCCAACTGATCAGAAGTGACGAACTCGATTACTGGAGTGCGCCCCTCCGCATTCCAGCGCTGCACCATCTCAATCACGGTTTCGTCTGGTGGATTATTATCCACGAAATCGAAATGTGTCGCGGACATCAAGATGAAATCGTGTGGATAATCCGGGCGTTGGCGAGCGAGTGATTCGAGATAGCGCTTAAGCCCTTCCTCCATCACATCGATAGACCGCTCCTGCGGGCGCAACCAGCGCTGGAATGATGAGTAGTGCTCGGCATTGAAGGTGCGAATCGTCCGCCCATCTGGCCCCTCCCAATCAAAGATCAGCGGGCGCTCCATCGGATGGCCTCCAAAATGGGGATTAATCCCCATCAAGAGCGTGTCCACACCAGCGTCGAGAAGCTCACCAACCACCGGCCATGGTAAACCGTTCACATCGTGGTTGATCGCCATTCTAAACGGCAGACCTAAGGAATCTCGTAATTCCTTTACCGGGCGCAGCGATCTCCTCAGCTCCTCTTGCCCGATAAGAGGCGTCATGTTGAAGTAGAATGCACCTGCGCCCATTTGGCCAGCAGTGACAAGCTCTCGGAATTTTTGAATTTTTTCGCTCGAGGCGTGGGCAAGCCAATCCTCCAAGGTCGATGTTACTTCACAAGTCCAGCGCATTTTTGATGGCGCTTCATTCCCTGAAGTGGCTTCACATAGCTCAACCGCACGATCAATGATCTGGCGGTGAAGTCTCCAGACCACTGGCTGGCTATGGGTGTAGCCTATATCCGTGTGTGTGTGATGGAGGAGGAGGATTCGATTTGGCGTCTGCATTAAGAGTATTTTTGAATTTTCACTCAGTCATCGAGGACTATGGAAAAACGAGGGGATCTTTCAATTATGGCTGTGGCACGACGACTTCAGCAACGAAAGACCATTGGTTTTCGTTTTTGTTCGCAGATTTATCCCTGGCTCTCACGCGGAATTGATATGTTCCAGGGCTCGGCTTCGCAGCATAGGATCCGTTTGTCTGCCATGAGCTACTGAACTTCGGATCACTACAAACAAAGTAGTATTCAACTCCACTCTCATCGCTGGCTTCCGCTACTTGCATAAATACTGAGCCATCGTCCATGATGGATGGAGGATTGATCCAAGTCATCACATCGGGCTCAGGGGGTGTTTTGTCGTTCTTATTGATTTGCCCCCCAACATCGCCCCAGCTTTCGCCAAGTCTGATTTCATCAAAATGGTAGTCACCCCGGCCGTGTCCTTGAAGATTGAAGGCGATCTCGTTGCCCATTTTGGCGTCCACTGTTCCAGTGCCGCTGGCGGTAGCTGCCTCAGGCTCTTTATCGAGTGATGGATCAATCCAGAGGGTTGCGGTGTCGCCGCTGGCTCCAAATTCGTATTTTGCGACGAGGAAGTAGGTCTTACCTGGCTGAATTCGAGTTCCCGTCTGATTCATATAGACAGAAAATTGATTTCCCCAGTTTTTCCCGACTGCTGCGACGCTGTGTCCATTGGGGGCAATGAAGGCGTCGCCATTTCCAACTGCGTTCGCTTTAAAGAGCCAGCTGATCCAGACGGTCGTCTCATCCATTCCTAGCGTCCCGCTAAGCGAACGTTTTACCTGTGCGCTTTTTTTATCGTCGGCGATTTTGACTCTGAATGAGCCGCCAGAGACCGGGAGGTCACCGTAAGTTAATCCTTCGCTGTCTAAGCTCAGTTCGGACTCGCCATCGCAGCGGACTTCCCAAGCGCCCTTCCAGCCATCGCCACCATTGGCTCCCACGAGCTTTGCGTCCTTTTTGTAATCGAATGCCTCATAGGAGCGCACATCTGCAATCCCTGTGCCAGGCATACCAATGACGCGCTGAGAAAGGGGAGACTCGCCCTTGGAATTGATCGCTTTGATCCAGTAGTAATACTTCGTGCCGATTTCTACATCAGTGTCCGAGTATTCTTGGACAAATTCTGTTGTTGAGCCGATTTTTACCGCTGTCGCTTCATCCTTGTCGGTGGATCGTAGAATGTCGTAACGCTGATCGAAACCAGAGCTTCTCCATTCCAGGACAACTCGGCTTTTTGCGGAACCATCCGAAGCTTCTACCAGCGATGGGGCACTTGGATTTTCATCAAGCTGCCCTGTGTATTTCGCAAATGCTTTGGCGGCTCCACGATAGCGCTTCTGGAAATCGGTGTAGTTAGCCTCAGGATAAGGCCAATCAGAGACTTTCCAGGCATGCTCAGCAAATGCGGGAACGCGACGCTGGAGGCGGGCGAAGTGAAATTTTGTAGGAGTTTCCCAGGTGGCCAATAGACCGCCAATGACTTGCTTGGCATATTGTTGATCCGGCTGCTCCCACGTGACAGCAGAGTAGCCACCAGGGATGCCATCAGATCCCTGACGCATCATGTTCCAATCTTTATAAACATTCTCGACCGGACGCGCGAGCTTCGAGCCCACAATGTAGAGAGGGCTCCAGGCTGCGTTTGCGACGAGCCATCCTTCTTCCAGGTAGGCGTTCATGTCGGATTTTCCGAATTCGTCATCATAGTAAGCGATCACGATATTTTCCTTGTACTTCTCAAGTGACTTGTTCTTTGCCGAAATGCCATTCCAAAACATCACCTTCGTCTTCGGGCTTTTTATGATAATCATTTCCACAATTCGAGCCGCAATTTCGGGGCTCATGCCGCCTTCACCAAGAACTGGTCCAATGTGGTAGTAGGGGAGCACGCCATCTGAATGCGCCGCTGCAAATTGGTCAATCGCCTTTGATGTGGCGATCTCCATTACTTTGTACCAGCGCTCGTTCGCCTTACCGGAAAAATCGAATTCTCCGCCGCCTGCGAGCTCATCGGCAAAACCGTCAAACTCATCGCCTGGAACATAGTCTTTCTTCATTGCATTGACCATGTGGCCAAAGTGCGGAGTACTTTCATTGTGAGGCAATAAATAGACGCCACGGGCACCGCCATAGGCGATCACCTCTTCCATTTCCTCTTTTGTATAAAATTTGTGCGAGATGCGATCGCTCTCAGGCATTTTTGCCATTTGCTCGGTAAGAGCCCCAATCCACTGGCCTTCACCGGTGTGAAGACTTAGATAATTAATTTTATAAAACCGCGCGAGGTCGATCATTTTCTTCAGTTCGGAAACTGGGTGCCAGTGATTTTTGATATCTATCATCACGGCGCGGAATTCTTTATCCGGTGCATCGGAAATTTGCGTCTTAGGAAATGAGAGACCCCTTTCTGCTTTAGCCGCAAGCTGAAGCATCGAAGCGCTTCCTGCCAGCAATCCATCGAGGGTCGTAGCTCCGAGCATTACCTCATCGCCGATTTGTAGGCGATAGGAAGAGCCTGCTTCTTTCCACGGCATAAGGAACACATTGATGCAACCTTCTTGTAAGCTCTCGCTCTTGGCGACAGAGAACTCTTTACCAAACATCCTTTCAAGATCATGAGCTAGAATTTTAGCCGCTTTTTCTGACTCAGCGTTGTTGTAGGCAATCGTATTACTATGGACTGTAAGCGATTGCTTTGAAGCCGTTTTGGGCACAGTAATTTCTTGAGGAGCAGGAACTAGATTTCCACCAAAACAACAGGTGGCTAGAGCTAAGTTAATAATAAGATTCGTGTTCATACTTAAATTTTAAGCAAGTGCAAAGCTGATGGTCTTCAGTGGAAGTGAAGAATCCTTGGCTTCTGATGTAGACTAGTGGTTATGTGTGAGTGTAAGAGCCTGGTACTGGTGATCGCTTGTGACGCGGAGTCAGGCGAGTTGTCTAAACTGCCAGTTGCGGGAAAACCTTTCAGGATAGACGAGGATTTCAGACTGAGCGAGGATTTTGAAATCGAAGGCGGCATTTTTTGAGGATATTCTCAATCCCACAGACGCTTCAGAGGAGAGTGTCGTGGCGTACCGAAATGCTCCGCTTTCGCGGCAGCCTGGCTATCGCTTCACCAAATACGCGCGAGCAGGACTCAAGCGCTCTGCGCTCGCATGATCAGAGATGAAAGGTCTAGGCGGCTTACGCCAATTTTGGTCGCAGCCTGTTCCAAAGTCTTCATTTCGGTGCGACTGATCTCGCCATCTGCTAGGGTGAAGTGAATAAGCGATTCTAGATTTTGTTGGGGATTGCCATCGGGGTGTGCCTCTTTTGCCCGCTGGGTGAGCGAAGCCACATGTTCCGCGCTCCAGCTGTGCTTCTTTGTGCATTGATCGAGCTGTTTTTGCTCGAGAGCGGTGATTTCGCCGTCACTCGATAGCAACTGATAAAGCTTCACGTATTCCAGCTCCCCCAGTTCATGTTGAGAGGGGGAGTGCCCCAGTGATTTAGAGAGATGCCTTTGAATTCTTGAGCGTTTTTGCCTGGCGTTTTTCCAGAGGAAGAAAAACGCGCTAGCAAGAACGATGAAGAAAAGCCCCAAGGCCAACGGCTGGCTGGTGAGAAATGCCAGGACAAGCGTGATCAGCCCGAGAAGAAATCCGATCAGCATCCCGAGCCATCCCGAGATTCGGTTGATAAACACTCCCACCACCGGGATGAAGATGAGAAAACGGGTGAGACTGGAAAAGAACACGCCACCGCCAATGGCGGCAAAAGCAAGGCCGATCGCTCGCACGATCATCTTCAAGCGTTTTAAGTGGGCTTTAATACTCAGTAGTGCCGTATCGCGCGACCCCGCTACGAGATGGTGGAGAATGCCTTTGTCCCCAATGATTGCTGCAATAAATCCTTCCTTCACCTCGGCCTGATACGCTATGGCCGATTTTCCGCCCCATTTTCCAAAATAGGTCGCCGTTTCAGGAACCGGGAGCCCGCGGTAAGACAGTCGTTCGTCGCCGAGTGCCGCGTCCTTCAGCTGCCCTCCTTTGGACAGATAGAAATACTCATCTACAAGCTCGAATTCCTTTTTGGCTCCTTGTTCGGTGAGCTGCAGTGTGGAAGGCGCGATCGGTGTATTGCTATCGACGAATTGCAGTTTCTTCACGTGCACTTTCAATTCTCCGACCTCGTAGGCGTCCGGGCGAATGTGATCAGATCGGAGATCTTTTCGTAAATCCTTGTTGCGATTATTCTGCTCCAGAGAAGACATCCATTTTTTTGTCCACGTCACTCCATCATCGTCTTCATCTCGATCCCAAGCGTAAATCTCAGCTCTCCGATGGACTTCAAGATAGCCTTCAAAAGCATCCACGTAATAGCCCTTCAGGGTGAGGCTCTGATCCATCGCTTCCGTGTGAGAAAACAAAGTATCAGGAGCGAGACCTCCAATTTCTTCCACCGGAACCGTCTTTTCTGCCGCCTTGTAATAATTAAAGCGATGCTCATTTTGCCAAAGGACGCCAATCGCAGCCCCAAGGATAATCAGCCCAAAGATAATGGGATTCCCTTTCTTTTTTCTTTTAGCCATACCAAAAAATCGTAGCAGAGAGGTGGCTAGTCGAGAATTATAATGGATAAGGGTATTTGGAATTCGCAAAAACTGCTCGCCAAAAGTCGGGAGGCGTTTTGAAGCTCAGAAAAATAATCTGTGCTTCTGTGCTTCTGTGCTTCTGTGCTTCTGTGCTTCTGGGCGAGATTTTCATAAGATGAAGTGACTGCGTAGATGCCAATTCTTCGAATGAGGTATTGCCGTGTTGATCTGTCAGCGTGTTTTGTTGTGTTCTATCTTCTTGAGCTACTTCTGATTAATCTCGAACCGTAGCAACATAGTGAGCGCCGCGACCTTGGCCGCGTCTTTGGATGTAGCCAAGGGTTACCAATTCACTGAGTCTGAGCTTAATCGTGCTTGGCTTGCCATTTGTAAGTTCGACCATCTGTTTTTGGGAAAACGTTCACAACTCCGCGATCGCCGCGAAAAACGGCCGCACGATTGCCCTCAGCCAGGGCGGCGGCCTCATGATCAGCGACGACCAGGGGGCGAACTGGCGCTTTAGCGACACCGCCATCGGTGGGCTCCCCGTGAGCGGTACCTTCACCAAGCTCTACCAGGTGCCGGGCGGGCAGCTCATCGCGATCATGAAACGGCTCGAAGAATCTTCGGCCGGGCTCTTTAGCTATGTCGTTCGGACGTATTTCGTCACCAGCGGAGACAACGGGAACACCTGGTCGCTCGCCCCCTTCCCGGTGAGTTTTGCGACCTTCAACGCCAGTTCACGGAGATACTACGGGGTAAACATCGAAAACCTCCACATGGGTCCCGGCGGTGAACTCCTCGCCTACGGCACCACCTCCGGGACGAACCGCCCCGGCTTCGTGCTCTGGAGCATCGGCGGCGCGATCTTCCGCCAGTCCGGAGCGAGTTGGGTGCAGGCTCATTTCGGAAATGGCCCGGTCGGTAAGATAGCCTCCGCCAGTGGGCGCGACGTGCGCGGAAACGGAAAGTTCTACCTCAGCGACGACGACGGCGTCACCTGGACCACCCACCGCGCACTCGAAAGGGACGACCCCGACGTCTTCGACCGCTACCGCCTCGCCGACATCATCCAGGCCGGCTCCCGCTGGATCGCCATCGGCAGCCGCGAGATCGACCGCCGCCCAGCAAAATTCCTCCTCATCAGCGACGACGACGGCGACACCTGGGGCCAGATCCCCTTCACGACCAATCAACCCAACACCTTCCTCAGCAAACTCGCCGTCCTCGAAAGCGGCCGCCTCATCATCACCGGGCAAAACGGCGCCGTCTTCACCAGCGACTTCGACCTACCCCTTTCCGCCGAAGAGCCCGAGCAAGAAGTCCGCGAAGGCAATACCGAATCCGGCCCCTTCTCCGATCCCAACAAAGACGGCCTCCGCAACATCGCCGCCTACGCCTTCGGCATAAACCCCACCCTAAAGCCCACCGATTGGATCGAAGGCCCCACCCCCACCGCCGGAGCCACCGCCGGCGGATTCACCACCTACACCGTCACCATCCCCTCAGACGCCGACGCAGGTGCCACCTTCGCCCGCATCCTCGTTGGCATCGCTCAATAGCAAGTAACCAACCGCCCGCGACTCGATTTGGATATCCACCAGCCGCTTAAAAATCCGAGGAAGCAGATCGAAGTCCACTTCCGTATTTTCCGCCCCCTGCTCCCGGCCAAGTTCAAGCAACAGGTGGATCGATTCCAACGTCGAAAGATATTCCGCCCGAGGTTGTTTCTTCACCCGAAAATTAGATAGCTCGCGCGGGGTGAAACTCACCCTAGGAAGCGACTGCAAGTTCTTACTCAGCTTCAGTATCTTCCCCGCAAGCCTCCAGATCCCATCCACCACGAATGGTGCCTTAGTTGCTGGACGAGGCGCTGCACCGGTCGACCGGGGCTCGTCCCTCCACGAGGATGTTGGGGGCGTGTTTTTGATGCGGTTTTCTCGGAAGGCTAGGGCGATCATTTTGTCGGCCAGGATCTCTTCTCGGCTTTGGGCTTGGAGGATGAGATCTGAGGTGCTTCAATTAGTTAGGCTGCTACGTCACTAGGACCAGAGCGCCGCGAGAGGCACTGCGAAGAGGCGATCTCCGAATGGGATGATTGAGTTGCCTGAATAGAGGACGATGCCGGTGATAAAATGATCTGGCACATGGCTCTGGAGTTCCCGAAGGCCTTTGAAATCGCTAGAGGATACCGTGTCGGAAGATTTTACTTCGATGGCGGCTAGCGATCCATCGGGGCGCTCTAGGATGAAATCGACTTCCTTATTATCGCTGGTGCGGAAGTGCATGAGGTCGGCTTTGATGCGGGAGTAGGAGAGCTGTTTGAGGAGCTCGGTAGCGACAAAGTTTTCGACGACGTGCCCGAAGAGCTGGGGCTGGTTGAGGCGCAGGTCTTCTAGGTTCCAATCTAGGAGGTGGCAGAGGAGGAGGGTGTCGGTGAGGTAGCCTTTGCGCGATTTGACGAGGCGTTTGCCGATATTTCGATACCAGGGGCGGATATCGAAGGTGAGGAACATGGCTTGGAGGATTCCTCGGTAGCTTTTGCCGGTGACCGCGTTGAGGCCGACGTCGCGGGCGATCTCGGCATCGTTCATGAGTTTGCCGGCTCTTGTAGCGAGAGTGCGGAGTAGGTTGGGAAGGACGGCTATCTTTTCGATCTCCGCGAGCATGCGCACGTCGCGTTGTAAGATGGTGGTGATGTAGCTATCGAACCATTCGGTGCGCTCTCTGGATTGTTTCCCCGAGATTTCGGGGAAGGTGGCGAGCCGGATCGCATCATTGAGTGGGGTCTTGTTTATTTTGAGTTTGCTTAGCGAGCCTGCGAAAAGATGCTCGAGGAAGGTGCTGCTTGTCTGGAGCGCTTCGGATGCAGAAAAGGGGTAGAGCGTTTTCACGCTCATCCTCCCAACAAGGGGATCGGAGAGTTTTGGCAGCGCCATGATGTTGGTGGAGCCGGTGAGAAGGAAGCGGCCGTTGCTCTTGGACTTGTCATTGAAGCGGAGTTCATCGACTACGATTTTAAGGGGGCGGAAAAGATTCGGTACCAGCTGGACTTCGTCGATGATGAGCGGGCCCGGGCGCGCGGTGAGGAAGGTTTCGGGTGATGCCGCTGCGGCCGCCATCTGCGTGACGTTGTCGAACGTGATGTATTCTGCGGGGAAGCTGCTTTCGGAAAGCTTTAAGACGAGCGTGGACTTCCCTGCCTGGCGCGGCCCATTGACGAAAACGACGGGGTGGTGGCCAAGTGCAAAATTGACCGCTTCCGCTAGCTTTCTGGGAGTCTGTTCCATAATTCTTGTAAAACGAAAGGTAGCTTTTCGAAAAACGAAAGGCAACCTTTAGTTTTGCAAGAGAAGAGGGTCTCGTGCTGGTGGACGTGGGAAACGGGAGGGAAGAGGGGAGGATTCTTTGGTGCGTTTCTCCCGGTGCGATTCGCGGCGCTGTGCGGGTCGACCGGCACAGCGCTTCAACTTTGGATTAGGGAAGGCGTGTCGAATTGAGGCTTGGTATATCGGGGGGGAGGCATTTAAAGGCCGCCACCGGTGAAACCGACGGCGACTACCAGCTAGAGACATCCCAAGATCTAAAACCCCGATCCCAGCTGGGCATCATTCATACCTGGGAAGACCCGCCACAGCCCATCGCCACCGGCGGGAAATACTTCCGCATCCCAGAATTATAGTAGGCCCGGGATCTTCCCAAACGGATAGCCGCTCACGGAAGCATCTCAATCCCTGAGGGTTTCATCCCAGGTTCGAACCCTTGAAGCAGAGCCGTGAACCGTATCTTTACGCACCAAATATAAAGGTAATTTTTCGAACACTTTTCCTTTGATTATCAATTATCATGCCGGCCCCTTTCGAAATATCATTCTGATACTTCTGACCCCTTTTGTGACCAGAGTTGCCTCTGTCTCCTATCAAAAGACAAGAATTGTTGATCCCAGTTTACTTTTGCAGCGCTTGAATTTATACGGTTTTAAAACCGTATAAATGGGATATCGTGCTGAATGGAAACTTTCCGCGAACTTCGAGAACAGGCCGGATATACGCAGTCTGCGCTGGCGCGGGAGGCTGGGCTGCGGCAAGCGTCGGTGAGCGCGTTGGAAACGGGGGGTTCTGAGCCTCGGGAGGAGACGCTGAAAAAGATTGCTGCTGTTCTCAAGGTGGAGATCTCAGTCCTACGTTCAGCGATTCGAGCCGATGCAGAATCGGCAGCGGGTGCAATGGGAGATGATTGGGAGTTTTTAAAAGGCTTGGATCGAGATCTCCGGGATGGTTTGGCGGCATCGCTCGTCGCGGAGTGGACGCATACCTCGACCGCACTCGAAGGAAACACGATTACAGCAGGAGACACGCTCTTCGTGCTCAACGAAGGCCTCACGGTGAGCGGGAAAAGCTTACGGGAGCATCAGGAGCTTCACGGGCACGCGCAGGCGTTGCGGCTGATGAGCGCGTGGACACGGAAAGGCCGAGATCTGCGGGTGGGCGAACTCCACGAGCTGCACCGAGCAGTGCAAACAGGTGCCGTGGTAGATATCTATGCACCAGTCGGAAAGTGGAAAGTCGAGCCCAACGGGACAATGGCAATCACCACAAAAGGCAAATCGCAGTGGCACGACTACGCGGCCCCAGAGGCGGTGCCACCGCTGGTCGCCGATTGGATTACTCTACTGAAAGAAACGTCGCGGAAAGTAAATTCCGAATCGGCAGCGCTCGAAGCCTATACCGAGATCCATCTCGGCTTCGTCGCGATCCATCCGTATGCCGACGGAAACGGTCGGCTTGCGCGACTACTGGCAAATATCCCGGTGCTTTGCGGCGGTTATCCGCCAATCCTCGTCCCTGCGGCGGAACGCCGAAACTACCTATCCCTTCTCGGCGACTACTCGATCGCTCGGGGGAAACCGGTGCCAGGAGAGCGCTTGGTATTAGAGAGTTCCGAGCGGGATGCATTGCGCGATTTCTTCGGCGAGCAATGGAAGGCAACCCTAGGTGAAGTGGAAGAATTCCACGCACGGCAAGCGTCGCGTGTGGGTTAAGCGGGTTCCGATTCCAACGATCAACACGTAACTGCCGCTCCAATAGTCAGGGAAAAGAGCGATTTTGAGCTTGTATATGAAATTGGCTCCTGACCCGAAAACTGCTTCCAAGAAAAATGGATCTCTTGCTGGTTGAAATACATGTTAAATACATGTCGTTTAAATACATAAATACATGTCGTTTAGGCGGTAGACATCTCGGCGAATAAGTGCCAGTGTCAAACTGTCTCGAAACAGAACTTTATTCGCTTAACTCACTCACACACAATGAACGAACCTGGATTGTCTGATCTTGAGAAGATTGCTTTGCCGACCTCGGCTCCGTTGGGCGGAATTTATTTTCATGACCAGGGGCGGATGCATCGACGGGTGACGGCTGCTCCGGAGGAGACTGGGCTTTATCATGTGATGAGCCGGACTGCGGCTGGGCAGAAGGTGTTTGGGGATGCTGATAAAGAGGCTTTCCGGGTGCTGATGTGGCGAATGGCGAAGTTTTCTGGGGTGGAGGTGCTGACTTACTGTGTGATGGATAACCATTTTCATCTTTTGCTGCGGATTCCGCAGAAGGAGAGGTTCGTGGCTCGGTTTAACTGTGATGAGCCGGGTGGTGCGGGGGAGGAGCGGCTTTTGGAGCACTTGCGGTTGCTTTATTCGAAGGCGTATTTGGATACGCTGAGACGAGAGATTTCTGAGCTTCGGGAGTGGGGGAAGGAGCGTGAGGTTCAGTCGCTGTTGGAACGGTATAAGCGGCGGTTTTGTGATTTGAGCCTTTTTGTGAAGGAGCTGAAGGAGCGGTTTTCTCGATGGTTTAATAAAAAATACTCGCGGAAGGGGACGCTTTGGATGGCGCGGTTTAAAAGTGTGATGGTGGAGAACGGTGGCTGCCTGCAGACGATCGCGGCGTATATCGATTTGAATCCGGTGAGGGCTGGTCTGGTGGCGAGGCCGGAGGATTACCGGTGGTGTGGGTATTCTGAGGCGCTTGGGGGGAGCAAGCGGATGCGGCGGGGGCTATGCCGGGTGATCGGGTGGCCGATTGATAATTGGGAGTTGCCTGGGAGGAGGCAGGGGAAGCGCGAATCGAGTGGGGGAGAGGCCTACCGTGAAATGCTCTTCGAAAAGGGCTTCGAACGGGAAGGGGATAATGTGCCTGGAAAACGGCGGAAGCGGTATGGGCTCAGGGTGGAGGCGGTGCGGAAAGTTGTTCGAAGCGGTGGACAGCTACCTGAATCGGAGCTGGTGTCGCACCGCGTGCGCTGGTTTAGCGAGGGTGTCGCACTCGGCAGCGAAGATTTCTTGCGCAGAACCCTGGGGAGTAGCTTCGATGCCGGTGCTTTCAAACCGGTGCCGGTTTCCACCGGCGAGAGCGTACCTGAATGGTATAGCCTCAGTCGGTTGCGCGGTGCCGGGATCGGATAGGAGGGGGGCAGCGGGGAATATGAAATGGGAACCACTCACAGTCACTCCTATTCGCTTACCACGCTTGTCCTGACCATGGGGAAGGTAACACCGCTCCTGCCGTACTATGGCGAGGCAGACGCGGGTGCGACGGAGTCTGAGACCCAGTGCATGTGTCGAAATTCCAAGCGCGAGAACCGGGAATGGGAGGGCGCAGCGAATCAAATCCTGCTGGTTGTTCTTTGGTGGGTGGGGTCTACCCAGAGGATCCAGTAGTTTCCGGCGAATAGGTTGGCGGGGAATGAGAGGGGAAAAGGGAATGAAAAGGCTGACCTAATGAATCTTGGCTTAGCCGTAGGAACCGCCGCGTGGGCCGACGACGAGGACGAGCAGCACGCGATCTTCGTCTTCGATGCGGAACACGGCTCGGTATTTTCCTACGCGTAGCCGCATGTGTCCGAGCCAGTCGCCGCCGAGTTGTTTGACCTGGGGATGGGCGAGTGGGTCTTCGAGGGCGGCGACTTCTGCGATCCCTGCTTTGACTTGTTCTTTTCTTTACGCAGGCATCCGCTTCAGATAGCGGGAGGCGTTGCGGTGGTATCGGATTTCTCTCACACCTGGTCGGCTGGGATAAATGCCTCGTGGTTTCCTGCGTCAGCGTCGGCGATGGCCTCGCGCAGCTCGGCTGTTTCGGTAGGGTCGAAGTCGAGCAGGTTGCGTTCGATCAACTCTTTCATTTCCTCGAATTTTACGAAGGGTACGAGGACTTCTGAGGGGTTGCCGTCTTTATCGTAAAAGATTTTTTCGGCTTCGAATACGGTCGCGCGCATGTTTTTGTTCTAGCCTGTTTTGGGGGCTTGTCGTGCTGCTGTCGCTTGGCTTTTGTGGTGGGCAGGGTGGCAGTTTCTGGGGTGCTTGCGCATGTTCTCCGCCGCAACGCTCGAGAAATCCTGGCCTATATGAGATTTTTTGGCAGGAACACAATGGCTTTGTAAAGGCTTGTAGGGGGCGGGGCTATCGGTTTTAGTCCGGTAATTCGATCTGGGTTAGCAATTCGTAGAGTGGCTCGTTTACGTAGAAATTACTCCGTCCTATTTTCTCTTTTCGAACAAAGCCTGAAGCGGCAAGTTGATCCAAATATTTGGCGGCGGTATTTCTGGAAACTCCGAGTTCTCGCTCCACCAGCTCTATCTTTGTATATGGATAGCGGAAGAGGAGATTAAGTAGATCTTGCCGGTATATTTTGGGAAGTTTTTCTCGGATTTCGTTTTTATAGCGTTTCATCAGATCGCGGAACGCTTTGATAAGAGTAATTTCGCTTTGCGCGGTCACGGCAATTCCACGCAGCATGTAGAGGCACCATTCGCCCCATTTGTTTTCATCGCGTGCGGTTTGGAGGAGGCGGTAATAGTCCGGTTTTGTGGTTGTGATGTATCGGCTGAGATAGAGCACGGGGATATCCAGGAGCCCTTCGCGCACGAGAATCAGTAGGTTCAAGATTCTTCCGGTGCGGCCGTTTCCATCGTAGAATGGGTGGATACTCTCAAATTGATGGTGTGCGATCGCCATGCGCAAGAGCGGATCGAGGTCGTCCTCCATGTGGATGAAGTTTACCAGATTCTCCATGAGGTCTGCAACTTGGATCGCGCTTTGAGGTGGCTCGTAGATGATCTTGCCGGTCGCTTCGTTTTTCAATATCGTGCCTGGAACCTTCCTGAGTCCTGCCCGATTTTTTTCTAGCTCGGAGTGTACCGAGAGGAGTGTGTCGAGCCGGATGAGCCCGCTCTCTCTTACCTCGTCATATCCCCGGCGTAATGCACTCACGTAGTGTTGTACTTCTTTGGCTGCGGGCGACGAGGTTACCGTATCGCCTGCCGAGTAGAGTTCGTCGTGGGTGGTGATAATATTCTCGATTTCGGAACTATCTTTCGCCTCTTGGATAGATAGTGTTTCGATGAGTAGCTGGGGGTTTGGCAGCGATTCGGAGAGCCCTTTCAATTCCGCAAGACTCCTGTGGGCAGTGGTCAATGCTCGCCAGATCTCAGGAGAATCGAACTGAGAGAGGTCGGCGAGCGGGAGCTGCGAGAGTGACGACATGCGCAAAAATAGCATATTTCTGTGCATGTCCCAAATGACATGCGCAAAAAAGAAGAAATGTTGCGCAGGTTTCTGACGTTACGGCAGAAACCGACTGTTTTTGAGCATATTCTCGGTAGTTTCCGCCACCGAATCAGATTGCGAGGCTTGGGCTGCTCCTTAGCGGATGCGCTTGGGTTTTGCGATTAGGGTG
>CALAIY010000097.1 GCA_937922595.1 uncultured Verrucomicrobiales bacterium
TACGCAGTGCTCTTCCGAGCGATATCCCAAGAGCTCCAATCAAAGCCCTTCAACCTCGGTGGAACATCCAAAGGAGCCCGAGACCTCTGCCCCGCTCTCGGCAAAGCAATTCCCCGCTCGGCAATCAATTTCGTACTAAAATCGATCCTCACCACTCCCCACCTATTCGGGAAGGGGCGGGATCAAGCAGAAATTCTCGCAGCAGCGAACATCTCCGCCATCTCGAAGCTCTCACCGGACACTCCGGCAGCCATCTTAGAGCAACTCTTCGCCTCAAAGCTCTAAAACACCATAAAAGAGGCAATTTATTACGGTAACCCTAATATTCAATTGACCCATAGCATTCATCCCCGATAGCATCGGGCATGATTCCTTTGTCCTATCGGGTGATTGCCAGCGCGCTTTCAATCACACTGATACCAGCAGCTTCGGCTGCACCTGAATTCTTCGTCGATGTAAGCGAAGGCACTGCCAATACTGAAGTGACATTTTCTCACGTCACCCTCGGCCCCCAGCAGACCGTCTTCGACACCCTAATTCACCCCGCACAGCTCTCCAATCTTCAGCTGTCACTCGCATCGAGCTCGGCAGTACGAATCATCGAAGGAAATAGCGCGAGAAGTGCCATTTCTGGCTCGAACGTGGATAGCATTCGCCAGCTTTTCACAGAAGACATGTCTGAAGCCTTTTTAGATAACAATCTGAATCACTATCTAGGCTTCTTCGCCTTCTCCTTCGACGACACCTTTTCTTACGAACTCGAATTCGCCGCCCCCCTCCTCGACGACACCCCCACTGCCGACGACGATTTTACCGAACTCTTCTTCACCGCCCGCGAGGAAAACAGCTACATGCTCATCGAAGCCCTAGAAGCCCCCGGCGGAGCACCACTCGCTGGGAGCAATCCTTTCCTGGTAGACACCAATGGTTGGATCCCTGCTCGCGACGTCGATGGTGGCGGATCCGTCCCCCAGCTCAATGGCACCGCACTCTACGTCCGCGGCGTCGACCTCTCGATGCTCGGAGTCAGCCAAGCTCAGTATTTTCGACTCTCCAGCGTATCCGCCGCGACCCCCGGCGTCACCGACCTCAACGCACATGCCGCAGCCTCCGGCCTAAGCGTCACCGCCATTCAAACCGTTGCGGTGCCCGAGCCCTCATCCACAGCGCTCGCCCTCGTCGGGCTCGGTGCATTTGCCACACGTCGGCGAAGAATCTAGCGACGCTCCACAATCTCGATCGTCTGCCGCACCTTCACAATGCGATCGTGCTCAAGTATCCCGCCACGCCACGAAGTCCCCGGATAAAACCGGCAATCCCGGCCAATCACGCTCCCCGGCCCCATCACGGAATTCGATCCAATATCCGTGCGATCACCGATCACCGCACCAAGCTTATCAAGCCCCGTCGGAATCGCGCCACCCTCAGCTGAAATAGAGATCCCCCCAAGATCACGATCCAAGCGAAAATTCGCCAAGATCACGCCAGCACCCAAATGAGCACGAAAACCTAAAACAGAATCTCCCACATAATTCCAATGCGGGATCTCAGCCTCATCAAAAATAATGCAATTTTTGAACTCCGAAGAATTCCCTAAAAACACATTATCTCCCACAATCACATTTCCCCGGATATAAGCACCAGGACGAACCGTGCAGTTTTTCCCAATAATCGTAGGGCCAAAAATCACCGCCCCCGGCTCAATCACCGTCCCCTCACCAATCTCCACATCGTCCGCAATGTAGGGATTCCCGACACACGTCCCGTGATTACCACCCGACACGAAGCCGCTGAAAAAATCAGGCAGCCGCTTCAAAGCCTCCCATGCGGGTCTCTCCGCATCGAAAAGCTCCGTATGCCGAGTGCGTGAAAAATCCAGAAAATGCTTCGAAGCAAGATCCATAGCTACACCTTCATGATTTCAGCCTCCTTGGCCTCAAACATTTCATCGATCTGCTTCGTCGCAGCATCAGTAAGCACCTGCACTTCTTTCTCCAAACGACGCTGATCATCCTCTGGCACAGAGCTATCCTTCTTGAGCGCATCCATAGCATCGCGGCGGGATCCCCTCACACGCACGCGCGCCTCTTCCGCCATTCCCTTCGTCAATTTCACCAGATCCTTACGGCGCTCTTCAGAAAGCGCTGGAATCGGAAGACGCATAATCTTACCATCCACGGCAGGATTCAGCCCAAGGCGGCTTTCACGAATCGCACGCTCGATATCCTGCGCCGTCGATGGATCGAAAGGCTGCACCATCAGCATCCGCGGCTCGGGCGTCGTGATAAGCGCCATGTCGCGCAATTTCATCGTCGAGCCGTAGCTCGGCACCTTCACATCCAGCGACTCCACAAGCGCCGGGCTCGCCTTACCAGTGCGCACACCGGCAAATTCCTGCACCATGAAGTCGATATTTTTCTTCATCGCCTCTTCCGTTTCGAGCAAAAGTGTATCGGGATCCATAAGTAAGATAAAAGGTTTAAAAATGAAAAAAGAGACTACGCGCAGGTGACTAAAGTTCCCACGGGATCGCCCGTGAGCGCCGCATGGATATTCCCCTCTTTAGTCATATCAAATACGACAAGCGGCATATTATTATCCTGACACAGCGAAAACGCCGTGGAATCCAGCACACCCAGCTTTTGCTCCAGCGCATCCTGGAAAGTGAGCGTCTCATACCTCACTGCATCCGAATGCTTCACCGGATCTTTATCGTAAACGCCATCCACCTTAGTCGCCTTAAGCACCACATCCGCCCCCACCTCACTCGCGCGCAATGCCGCAGTCGTGTCCGTAGAGAAAAACGGGTTTCCAGTACCCGCAGCGAAAATCACCACACGTCCTTTTTCCAAGTGCCGCACCGCACGACGGCGAATGAAAGGCTCCGCCACATTATTCATCACAATCGCACTCTGCACCCGAGTCGGCACGCCGATCTCTTCCAGCATACTTTGGAGAGCCAGCGAATTCATTACCGTAGCAAGCATTCCCATGTAATCCGCAGTCGAGCGCTCCATCCCGCGGTTTGCCGCACTGATGCCACGCCAGAAATTGCCGCCACCCACGACCACACAGATTTCAAGCCCCGCCTGATGCGCGCTCTGAATCTGCCGTGCCATGTTGCCCACGATCTCCGGTGAAATGTTGTCATGTCCACCATCCTCGCGGAGAGCTTCGCCGCTGAGCTTGAGCACAACGCGTTTGAATTGTCTGCGTCCCTTGACCTGAGTATCGTCTTCCATTGTAAGGAATCCATCTCGCCTCACCCCGGGTCGGATGCAACCCCGATCAAGCACTCCTCCATCCTTATTCCCATTCCCCCGTTTCCCCTCTCCATGAATATCGGCATTATCGGCCTCGGCATCATCGGCTCCCGCGTCGCAGCAAACCTCCGCACCGCAGGACACCAGGTCTACGTCTGGAGCCCCACACCCCGCGCAATTCCTAATTTCCTCTCCGGCCCCGCCGAAATCGCTGAACACGCAAAAATCATCCAGCTCTTCGTCCGCGACGACGACGCCCTCTTAGAAACCGTCGAAACGCTAAAAGACGCCCTCACCCACGAACACACCGTAATCAACAGCGCCACCGTCTCCCCCGGAGCCACCGCCAAAGCCGCCAGCATCGTCCAAAGCGCCGCCGCCACCTTTCTCGATTGCCCCTTCACCGGCTCAAAAGACGCCTCCGCCGCCGGCCAACTCGTCTACTACGTCGGCGGCAATACCGATGCCCTCGAAGCCATACGCCCCGTCCTTGAGCCCTCATCCAAAGAAATCCAGCACGTCGGCGAAATCGGCCAAGCCACCGTCCTCAAGCTCGCCACCAATATGATCATCGCCACCCAGACCGCCATCCTCGGCGAAGCCCTCCAAATGGTCGAAAGCCAAGGCATCGCCCCAGGGAAACTCCTCACCGCCGTCACCTCCAACGCCTGCAATTCCGGCATCGCCCAGATGAAGCTCCCCACCATCCTGAAAAACGACTTCGAGCCCCACTTCTCCACCAAAAACATGCTCAAAGACGTCCGCTACGCCCTCGCCGCCGCCAGCCACGAAGGCACCGACCTTCCACTCGCCACCCAAATCGCCGGAATGCTCCAAGACGCCCACAACTCCGGCTTCGCCGAAAACGACTTCTCCTCCATCGCACGCCGCAAAAAATAGCATGCCCACCATTCCAAGAGCCATCTTCCGCCTCTCCGGCCCCGACGCCGCCCGCTACCTTCAAGGCCAAGTCACCCAAGACGTCCAAGCCATCACCGAAGCACGCCCCACCGAAGCCTGCGTCACCAACCACAAAGGCAAGCTAGACGCCGCCCCCATCTTCATCTTCAAAGAAGAAACCGACAGCTACCTCATCGACGCCCCCTTAGAGCTCCGCCAATCCCTCTTCACCCGCCTCGACCGCTACATCATCGCCGACGACTGCGCACTATCAGACGTCACCGACACCCTATCCCTTCTCCACAACGAAGGCGGCCTCCCCAACCCCCGCCGCTACGGCTTTGCCCAAGGCACCGACACATTCGTCCCCACCGAAGACGCCCCCCCATCCGAGATTCCCCAATCCTACGAACACCAGCGAATCGCCGCAGGAATCCCCACCTGGGGCAAAGAGCTCGATGAAAACACCCTCCCCCCCGAAGCCGGCCTCGATGCCCACGCCATCTCCTACACCAAAGGATGCTACATCGGCCAAGAAGTTATCTCCCGAATCAAGACAGTAGGCAAAGTCCCCCGCCGCCTCTGGCTCTTCAGCGAATTCACCGGAGAAACCGCCACCAGCCAATCCCCCACCCACACCCTAGCCTACATCAAAAAAGGATTAGAGCCCCAAGATTGCGGAACACCCATCCGCCCGGCATAACCACTCTCCCTCAGTCCCAAAACCTATCGAAATCATCCCTGCATCGAAGTAGATTACACAACGCAAAGTAACGAACAAACCCTAGCCTCACTCCTGCGGCGCATCCAAAACGGCTTCCAGCATTTCCGGCAGCGGTATCTCATTCCCATTCCATTCCGCCTTTCCATTCTCCACCTTAAATCGCATCCCCACTTTTTCGCCTCGCCGCAAAAGCATCCCTCCCTCAATCGCGTCATCCGCAGTTTCTGAAAATGATGTCTCCTCAAGTAAGCCATCACTTACAAAGGCCTCCGCCTTAAGTGTAAGCGCATCGAATACAGGACGGAGAGTGCCCCCCTCTTTCACACTCTGCGCCAAAGGCTTCTCACCAAAAAATCCAGCCTCAATTTCAAAAGTAGCCACATTCGCATCCTTATCTAGCTGCGTAAAAGCAAGATCGAATTCCCAGGCAATCCCTGGCACAAAAAGCCCAAGCCCAGCATCAGAAAGTTCCTCCTCAATCTCTGGTGGAAAATTAGAAGTCGCCCCAATGACTCCCACCTCGCTTTCCGCCGCAAACTCCCGCATCTTTTTGAGCGCTTTAAGCAGTGCCGCCATCGGCTCAAGCGCAATACCTTTAACTGATTGATTCAAGGAAAGTGCCCCCTCCAGCTCCATCGGAGTCGCACCAGTCGACACGAATCGAAGCTCACCCACATTCGTTGAGCCCCTAATCTCAAGCCGCCCATCGCGGCCAATTTTATTACTATTCTCATAGGTTCCACCACTGAGATCCAATTGCATATCTTGAATCGATAACTTGGCAGACTCCAACGCAGCACGAGATACCCCTGAAGTAATAATCCCATCCACCACCTCATCATTATCAACACTAAAGCTCGCCGGCCCAAGATTAAATCCAAAATCTTCGCCCGGCATATCGATACTCAAACCATCGCAGGAGCCCAAAATCTTCACCACTCCATCCTCCCCAAATCCCTTCGCTGAAAATTCAGCACCAGAAAACGCAACTTGCGCATCACTCACAGGAATCGCCTGAAAGCTCCCAGAATCAAAAGTCACCGAAGCCATTCTTCCCTCCACACTAATCTCACCCGCCAGCGACTGCTGAGACACAATGCGAATTGGCTCCTCTCCCTTGTAGGTACTTTTTATTTTTTCAACCGTGCCGCTATCCCATTCTGAGTAATCAAGCACAGTCACAGAGCGATAAGTCCCCGGCTCCACACCGCCTCCTCCCACCGCTAAAGGTCCGTGATAAATTATCGTCTCAAGAGGTACCGAAAACAATCCACCGAGTTCCTCCGAGGGTGAAGCACTGACGCGCATCTTACTAGAAAAAAGACCTCGCTCGTAGCTCGTAATTTCCAAATCATAACCAGCACCCAATTCTTTAGCGATTGGCGCTAACTCCTCGAAAGAGCGAGAAACTTGCTCTTCCACACGCCCCCCGAAGACCCAAGTCGCGGCAAGCCAGGCTCCGATAAGCACCACTGGAATAGCCGCCACCAATCCGATCACCTTCGCTCTCCGCGCCCTCTGATCCGAAGCCATTTTCCGAGATATATAATCATCCACCGCGCTCGTAGAACTAGGGGGTGTCACATTCTGATCAGCGGCGGAAACCTTACGAAGCTCCGCAATTCCTGGAAGCGTCGATACTGGAGCCCAATCATCCATGCCCTCATACCAGGCAAGATCGCTCTCAACCACATTCCCAGAAAGAATCTGCTCAGCAAGCTCCGCCTGCGTATAAGAACCGAGCCCCTGCCCACCTCGACTAATTGAAATCTTCCGCATGATAAATATTGGAACACCACATCTGTAAGCTTCCATGCCATGTATTCACGAGCCTAATTAGAGAATCAAGCCAAAGAAATATAACCGTCACCTGAGAAGCATCAAACGGCTCACCCCAGCTTGCCCAAGTCCTCGCTCGCCCTATGCTTGAAAATGTCTCGCTCCGCACTTCGCAGCTATTTCCTCAGTGCTCTCATTTTCGCCTCAGCAGCCTTCAGCCCGCACTCCCAAGCTTGGTTCAGCCCTTTCGATGAGCCCGAAAAAGCGATCATCAAATCCGAAAATGTTCTCCGAATCCGTGTAATCAGATCTGTAGCGCTACAAAAACTTGGCCAAGAGCACGGGAAATCCGCTCAAATTCGATTAATCACATTTCACATCCTAAACACTTACAAAGTAGCGCCTCATTCACTGCTCGATTTCGGTTCTAAAGTAGGAATGGCCACACATTTCACCGGAGTAACTGGGGCACTCCACACGCAATTCTCGCCCCAAAAAGAATATGTAATCTGCTTCAATGGAAACGGAGCAACTCCGACAATCCGAATGAGCACCGCTATTTTCGAAATACGGGAGGATAAAATCTGGCGACCTTCAATCCGGGGCAGTGCCTTCAAAGAATCGTATGCCGATTTTGTCGCTTGGCTGAAACCTCTAATCCTCAGCAACACTCCAAAAGATCCCCCTCCGCGATAAGAAGACTACTGAAGCTCCTCCTCCCAATCAAAATGAAAGCATCAAAATACCGCCCCCTTCTCCAGCAGCTTCCGAATAAACATCCTCCAAAGCAAACCGCTTTCTATTGAATGGAGCCACCGACACCCTAGGATCCTATTGCTTAGAGCGATTCCTATAATTCAGCCACCCGCGAACAGACATATTCCATGATCCTCGAAGAAATGCAGCGCTACTACGACCTGCGCGCCCCTGAATACGACCACTCCATGGGCTACAATGACCCTGCGGTGCTCGCCCCCCTTGAGCCTGTCATCAAATTTCTGGGCGATACTTTGAGCAATCGCGATGCACTTGAGCTCGCCTGCGGCCCAGGCTTCTGGACGTCTCATGCAGCGAAGACTGCGCGCAGTATTGTCGCGACGGATTTCAATGAAAGCACTCTTACGCAGGCCTCAGAAAAACAGCTCCCTGCGAATCGTGTAACGCTGGCACAAGCCGATGCTTACAAGCTCGGCGCAATCCCCGGCGCCTTCACCGCGCTCTATGCCGTGGATTGGCTATCCCACGTGCCCCTTTCACGTATTCAAGCGTTTCTCCGGAGCGCAGCAACACGCGTAGAGCCCGGATCGCCCATTATCTTCATCGATCAACTCGCCAACCAACACCCAAAGCCCACCAAAAAAGACGCAGAAGGCAACCCTCTCCAAGAGCGCACCCTTGCAGACGGATCCACTCATCACGTCATTAAGCACTTCTTCACTCCCGAGGCGCTTGCCCTACACTTCGCCTCCCTTTCAGGAAAACTCACGGTGACTAAATTTGAAAATGCACGGCGCTACGCCGCCTGCTTTACCACCGAAATTTAGCAATCAATCCCATGCTCCGCCTCCCTCTTATTGCAGCCCTTCTTCTTGCCGCCACCAGCTGCACGACGACCTCCAGCATCCCCTCTATCCTCGATCAACAAACCGCCGCTTGGAACGCCGGAGACATCCCCAAATTCATGGAGACATACGTCCGCTCGGAGAAACTCCGATTCGCCTCCGGCGGCAGCGTGCGCCGTGGCTACGCCGAGACCCTCGCACGCTACCAAAAATCCTACCCTACTCCTGAAGCAATGGGCACACTCACCTTCGAAGACCTCGAAGTGACCCAGCTCTCCTCCAAATGGGCAGAAGTCCACGGTCGCTACCGGCTTGTCCGCGGTGGGAAATATACCGACGCCACCGGCCTCTTTACCCTGCTTCTCACCCGCACGCCCAACGGCTGGAAAATTCTCCACGACCACTCTTCCGCAGCCAAAGATTAATCGGCTTCGATTCCCCCCTCAGGCCGGAGAATCTTTAAGCCGGATCAAAGGCTCGTAAGCTTCCTACTCCTAAAACGGGAGTTCCAAAACCCGAACCACTAGTGTTCCTCCAAGGGCGTGCCGCAAGGCACGCCCTTTTTCGTAATATGGGAACGCCGAACTCCAGCTCGGCTCGAAACATCGCGCCAAACGGGGATTGAATCCCCGTTTGGAATACATTACACTTCCCAATGATCGCGCGCACCATCGAGACCGAATTCCACACGCTCCTCGGTGAATACCCCATCGTCACCGTCCTCGGTCCCCGGCAAGCGGGGAAAACCACTATGGTTCGTAAGGCGTTGCCCGATTACACGTACGTCTCACTCGAAGATCCCGACACCCGCGAATACGCCCTGAGCGACCCCCGAGGCTTTCTTGCCCAGTATTCCGCCAAAGTCATCTTCGATGAAATCCAGCGTGCCCCGGAGCTCCTCAACTACCTCCAAGGAATCGTCGATGAATCGAAAACAAAAGGGCAGTTCGTCATCACCGGCTCCCACCAGCTCGAGCTCCGCTTCGGAATCACCCAATCTCTCGCCGGCCGCACCGGCATCCTCACGCTCTACCCACTCAGCATCGCGGAACTCGCCGGAGCAGGAATCACCTTCGATCGCTTCGAAGACATCCTCTTCCAAGGCACCCTCCCCCGCATCCATGATGAAAAGCTCCGTCCCACACAAGCCTACCGGAATTACCTCCGCACCTACGTCGAGCGCGACGTAAGCCAGCTCATCAATCTAAAAAACGTCGCCCTCTTCGAAAAATTCCTCAAATTGCTCGCCGGGCGAACCGGCCAACTTGTCGACTTCACCTCCCTGGGAAACGACGTCGGCGCCGACCGCACCACGATCCGTGAATGGATTTCTATCTTAGAAGCCTCCTTCATCATCCACCAGCTCCCCCCCTACTTCGAAAATTTTGGCAAACGCGCCATCAAATCCCCAAAGATCTACTTCACCGAACCCGGCCTCCTCTGCTACCTCCTCGGCATCGAAACCCCCGAGCAACTTTCCCGCGATCCTCTCATAGGAAACATCTTCGAAAACCTCATCGTCACCGAAGCCCTCAAAGCCCGCGCAAACCAAGGCAAAGACCCCGCCCTCTACTTCTACCGCGATTCCCGCTCCAAAATCGATCTCCTCCAAGGAACCACCAACAACCTCACCGGGATCGAAATCAAATCAGGCATGACCTACAACAAATCCTTCCGCAAACACCTCGATCACTTCCACGAAAACACCCATCCCCTAGCAAGACGCTTTCTCGTCTACAACGGAAGCGAGATGAATTACAGCGACGGCTTCACCATTCTCAAATTCGACCACGTTGACCGTATTTTTCAATAATGGCTCACTCAACTAATCCTTCAAACCGCTCCCCTAACTTATAACTTCGCCCCTTCTTCGTCGGGTTCTCTGTCACCAGAAACTCAGCCTCCACCCACTTCGCGCATTGCTCTCTCGCGCGCCTCGGTGAAATCCCAAGATACTCGGCAACCTCGGCAGAGGTGACTACATTACTTCGAGCAAAGAGCCCGAGCATCTGACGCTGGAGTGGACGAAGTTCGCGCAGGACGGGCGATGGTTCTTGCCCACCCATTCCCCCAAGTAATTCGGCACGAGCTTCCACCTTTTGAAAAGCTTCGGCCATCCCGAGGCAGAAGTAAGTGACGAATCCACTAACATCGGCTTCGGCTCGACCCAGGTAATAGTTATGGCTTTCACCTACCACTAGTGCCCGGTAGTAACCATCCAGGTTTTTCGAATAATATTCCTCAAGCGAATAGATTCCTTTGAGGCCGTAGCCGCAGCGGTGGAGGATGCAGTTGGTGAGAAGTCGGGCGGTTCGTCCATTTCCATCATAGTACGGGTGGATGGTGGCGAACTGATAGTGGGCAAGCGCTGCGACGACTGGAACCGGGAGCTGGGCGGACGCTATTTCGTCGTTTATCCAATCGATCAGTTCTCCCATGAGCTGGGAGAGGTCCTTTGCTTCCGGAGGCATATAGACGATGCCGCCGGATGCACCGTCGCGGATGACGTTTTGGCCATCACGGTAAGAAGTCGGCTGGGGCTTCCCCTCGAAAGCGAGGCCGTGGAGAGCCTGGATGTCGGTTTCGCCAAAGGGGCGGCTGAGTTGAGCAATCGTTTCGGCTTCATCGGCAGCTTTGTAGTAGTTCACCACTTCACGCTCATCTCGGCTTCTCCCCGGGAAACCGGCTCCTCGGGCAAGCACCTGCTGGACTTCGGGGAGGGTGAGCCGATTGCCTTCAATCTGGGTCGAATAGTGCGTCGAGAGAAGCCTGGCCGATTCGCGGAGCGAGGCGATGAGCTGGGGAGAGACTGGGAGGTAGTCTACGGCAGTTTTCGAGGCCTCGATGGCCATGAGCGCCTTCGCCACCGCTGGTGAAATCGTGAAGTTGGGCGTGAAAGACATTGGGGCTAAACTATCATCACGTCATGAAATCGTCAATAAATAGGGATTAAAACGTCATAAAAACGGGATAAGGCGCCTGTGTAGCGAAAAATACAAATTTTCCTAGAACTTACCACTGTTCACAATAACACTCCGTCGTGCTCAGCGATATCCAGTCCACCAGCCCCATTTCCGATCTTTGCGAGGGCACGTCGCTCCCAAAAATCCGCGCCACTCTCCGTCCCTACCAGGTCGAAGGCTACCACTGGCTCGCCGGGCACTACGCCGCAGGCACCGGAGCCTGCTTGGCCGATGACATGGGTCTTGGGAAAACGCCACAGACGATCGCTCTCCTAGCGGCAGCGCACCAGAAGCTCCTCCCCTCCCCCGCTCCAAAAATTCCTGGCGCGATCGTTCCCCACCTTATCGTTCTGCCTCCCAGTCTCGTCTTCAACTGGGCTGCCGAACTCGCCAAATTCGCCCCAGACCTAACAGTCTGCCAATACACCGGCGCCGCACGCTCGCTCGCCGATGCCATGCGCCACCACGTCGTCCTCACCACTTACGACACCATCGCGCGCGACATCGCAAAGCTCACCAAGCGCGCCTTCAATGCCATCATCTTCGATGAAGCCCAGGCCCTGAAAAACCCCACCTCCGCCCGCACCCGCGCTGCGCGAAAGCTCCACGGTCACTTCCGCCTCGCCCTCACCGGCACCCCACTCGAAAATCACATCGGCGAATTCGCCACCATCATGGACCTCGTCCACCCCGGCCTACTCCACTCCGGAATCGCCGCCGCGCGCCCCTACCTTCTCCGCCGCACCAAAGAGGCCATCCTCGACGACCTCCCTCCCAAGACCGAGACCGACCACTACCTCGATCTCACCCCCCACCAGAAATCCCTCTACGCCCGCTGTGTCAGCCACACCCGCCAGGAAATCCGAGACGCCTACGACCACAAGCCCCAGCAAGTCGCCAGCATCACCGCGCTAGCCGCCCTCATGAAGCTCCGCCAGACCTGCATCTCCCCCGGCCTCGCAGGCTCGCCCGAAACCGCCGTACCCCCAAAGTTCGCCCACCTCACCTCGCAGCTCCAAGAGCTCGCAACCACCGGCCAAGCCACCCTCGTCTTCTCCCAATTCACCACCGCCCTCGACGCCCTCGAGCCCCACCTCGCCAAAGCCAAAATCCCCCACCTCCGGCTCGACGGCTCCACCCCCATCCCGAAACGAAAACACCTCGTCCAGCAATTCCAAAGCGGTTTCGGCCCCGCCGTCTTCCTCATCTCCCTCAAAGCCGGCGGCTCCGGCCTCAATCTCACCCGAGCCTCCCACGTCTTCCACCTCGACCCCTGGTGGAACCCCGCCGTCGAAAACCAAGCCTCCGACCGCGCCCACCGCATCGGCCAGAAAAACCCCGTCTTCGTCCACCGCCTCCTCATGCGCCACACCATCGAAGAAAAAATGATGGCCCTCAAAAAACGCAAAGCCGCCCTCTACGACGCCGTCATGGCCACCACCTCCACCGGCACCGCAAAATTCGATCGCGCCGATATCGATTACCTGTTGGCCGGTTGACCACTCAGATGGCAAGAGGAGGAAATGCAAAAATCTGGATTCCACATCAATCGCAGCCTCTTCTCCGAACCAGAGCTAGCCACCCTCCGAGCCGAAGCCGACCGCCTCTGCGCCACCGAAGGCAAAGCCTGCGTCCGCCGAGCTCTCGAAAAATCCCCTATCTTCAGCGCCATCGCCAGCGACCCACGCATCACCGCCCACTTGGGAAACGCCACCCACCCCGTCCGGAGCCTTCTCTTTGATAAGACGCCCGAAGAAAACTGGCCGGTCGCCTGGCACCAGGATCTCACCATCGCAGTAGAGAAGCGTATCGACCTCCCCGGCTACGGGCCGTGGTCGGTAAAAGACGGCATTCATCACGTCCAGCCTCCAGCAAAACTCCTCCAGCAGATGGTCACCGCCAGAATCCATTTCGACGACACCCCCGCCACCAATGGGGCCCTCCACGTCCTCCCTGGATCACATCTCACCGGAAAACGCGAGGGCCCTAAGCACACCTGCGAGTGCGCCGCTGGCGACATCCTCTTCATGGTTCCCACGCTTTACCACGCCTCCTCCCGCTCCGAAACCCCCAGCCACCGCCGAGTGCTGCACATCGAATTCGCACCGAAGGCAGCACTTCACGCGGAGTTACACTGGAGCATCTCGTAGATCAACATTCGTGCCATTGTTACCAATAGCTTCGATGGCGCATAACTAAATGAAACGAAAGCCTCAGGCCAACACCTGAGATCGCAGTGACTTTGCCGCAATCACCATGTTTGTGAGGGCTTCTTTCGTCTCTTCCCAGCCACGAGTCTTCAGTCCGCAATCGGGGTTTACCCATATATTTTCTGCCGGGAGAAGTTCCGCAGCTTTCTGAAGAAGTGCCTCCATTTCTTCCACTGTAGGAACGCGCGGCGAATGGATATCATAGACGCCAGGACCAATCTCATTCGGGTAATGGAATTCCACGAAGGCATTGAGAAGCTCAAGATTGGATCGAGCAGTTTCGATCGTGATCACATCAGCATCCAGATCCGCAATGGATCCAATGATATCATTGAATTCACAATAGCACATGTGTGTGTGGATCTGCGTATCATCCCGGACGCCAGAAGCAGCTAGCCGGAAGGCCTTCACCGCCCACTCAAGATAAGCGGCATGCTCCGCTTTCAAAAGCGGAAGCCCTTCACGCAATGCAGGCTCATCAATTTGGATCACACGGAGCCCCGCAGCTTCGAGATCCACCGCTTCATCGCGGATCGCCAGAGCAATTTGCTGAGCAGTTTCGCTGCGCGGCTGGTCGTCGCGCACGAAACTCCACTGCAAAATCGTGACCGGCCCAGTGAGCATCCCTTTCACCGGACGTGTGGTGAGCGACTGCGCAAACGCGGACCACCGCACCGTCATCGGCTCCGGGCGCGAAACGTCCCCAAAGATAACCGGCGGCTTCACACAACGTGTGCCATAACTCTGCACCCAACCGTAGCGGGTAAACGCAAAGCCTTCGAGCTTCTCCCCGAAGTATTCCACCATATCATTGCGCTCAAACTCACCATGAACGAGCACATCAATCCCTGCGCTCTCTTGGAAAATAATACACTCAGAAGTCTTGAGGCGGAGAAACGTTTCATACTCTTGATCGCTCCAGACACCCGTGCGTTTTTTTGCCCGCGCTTTTCGCACGCCTGCAGTCTGGGGAAACGACCCGATCGTCGTCGTAGGAAATTCCGGAAGCTGAAGCTTCTCGCGCTGCAAAGATTGGCGTTCCGCAAATGGGGACTTCCGGGAAAACTGCTCCTCCCGTACCGTGACAATCCGCGCTTCCACTGCCGGGTTGTGCGCTTTCGGACTAAGGCGCCGTTGGTGAAGAGCCGCTGCATTCGCGGTGATTTCAGGAGAAGTCTCTCCCGAATCTAAAGCATCTCGAAGATAGCGAAGTTCTAATAATTTTTCGTCGGCAAAAGCCATCCAGCCACGGATCTCGGGATCAAGTTCCTCCTCCGCTTCTAGCGAAACCGGAACGTGAAGCAAAGAGCACGATGGCGAGACAATGAGCCTCTCCGCCCCAATCCGCTTCGCCGCAGGACGAAGCATGCGCAATGCAGCCTCGAGATCCCCCTTCCAGATATTACGCCCATCAATCACCCCGAGCGACAAGACTCTATCTTCAGGAAGCAGATCAATTACCCGGTCTATCTCAGAGGCACCGCGCACACCATCGATATGGAGCCCCGCAATCTGGAGATTCCCCGCAGTCTCCAAGTTATCCCCGAGGCCACCAAAATACGTGGCGAGCATAATTTGAAGCTCCGGGACTTCACGAGCAAACTTCTCGTAGGCTCTCATCAAGATTGCACCATCGCGCTCGCTAAGATCGAGAGCCAGCACCGGCTCATCCAGCTGCACCCACGTGGCACCTTGCTCCACAAGTCTCTTCAGCAGCTCGCAGTAAGTGTCTATCAATTGATCCGCCAGATCAAACCGACTAAACCCCTCACTCACATCCACCTCTTTACCCAGCATCAGATAAGTGAGCGGCCCAACCAATACCGGTTTCGCCCAGAGATTCAGCTGTTTCGCTTCAGCTAATTCATCAAAAACCTTCGTCGAAGCGATCTTGAATTGCGTGCGCTCGTTAAATTCCGGCACGATGTAGTGATAGTTCGTATCGAACCACTTCGTCATCTCGCAAGCAAACTGCGGCACTACCTCACAGCCAGCGCAATCGTGAGCATCTTCGTCGCCCGCACCCCGAGCCATACGGAACATTAAATCCAGCCCAATTTCCCCTCCATCCCATCCAAAGCGCTCCGGGACATTTCCGAAGAGGCAGGACGTATCAAGGACGTGATCGTAGAAGCTGAAATCATTACACGGAATCAGGTCGATCCCGGCGGAAGCCTGCCGTAGCCAATTCGTTCTACGGATCTCTGCTGCCGCAGCCTGGAGTTCCTCCTCAGAAGATTTCCCAGCCCAGTAGGATTCCACAGATTTTTTAAGTTCGCGTCGGTTTCCGATTCGAGGGAAACCAAGAGTTTGAGTCTTCGGTAATTTCATGGGCGCAATGCTTCCCGCCCCAAGCGACTTGAAACAAACGAAAGGCCATCACATTGAATTTGAAACTCGCTCAAGTTCATCCAGCATGGCCGCCATGCTGGAATTCAGACACCTTGAAACGCTAATCGCCGTCGCCGAAGCCGGAAGTATGGCCTCCGCCGCCCGCCGCGTGAGCCTCACCCAATCCGCCCTCTCCCACCAAATCAAGGCCATCGAAGAGCACTACGGATGCCCCTTTTTCTCCCGCCGGACCTCGCCCGTCCGCTGGTCTCCAGTAGGCGAACGCCTCGTCGCCCTCGCCTACGAAGTCCAACGCACCCTCGCCGATGCCGAACACGATGTCACCCGAATCCGAGAAGGCGAAGTAGGGAGGCTGCGAATTGCCGTGGAATGCCATTCCTGCTTCGAATGGCTCATGCCCGCAATGGATCGCTTCCGCACCCAGTGGGAATCCGTCGAGCTCGACCTCGTCTCCGGCTTCCACCCCGCACCAGTCGATCTCCTTTCGGAAAACCGCGCGGACCTCGTCATCGTTTCCAGCGAGAGCGCGCGCCCAGGAATCGAATTCCATCCACTCTTCCGCTACGAAATGCTCGGCATCCTAGCCAAAGGCCATGAGCTCGAAGGAAAGAAACACCTGCTCGCCAGCGACTTCGCGCCCCACACCTTAATCACCTACCCAATCCCCGACCAACGGCTCGATCTCCTCCGCCAGCTCCTCCTCCCCGCCGGGATCAACCCCGAACGCCGAACTGCAATGCTCACCGAGGCGATCTTACAATTAGTCGCCAGCGGCCGCGGCATCACCGCCCTCCCTGCCTGGGCAATCCAACCCTTTCTCGATCGCCGCTACGTCATAGGCCGCCCCATCACCAAGAAAGGCCTCTGGTGCCAACTCTCTGCCGCCACCACTAAAGAAGCTTCTAACTTAGACTACATGCAGGATTTCCTCAAAACCATCCGCACCGTCTGCTCCGATCAACTCAAAGGTATCCAGATGCCAACAACCAAAAAACGTCAGAAAAAATAGAGAGCCTCTAACCAATGGCACTCATGAAATGGACGACTCACCTTGCCCAATCGCCTCGACAGGACATTCATCGAGAGCCTCCTCAGCACGCGCAATCTCATCGGCTGTTTTAGGTTGGGTGTGGACGAAAGCACTCCCGTCCTCTTCCGATTCACGAAAAAATTCGGAAGCCTCTTCGAAGCAACGTGTGCAGGCGATACACTCCTCACTATCCACGTAAAATTGGCCGTGTACGTTTTCAGGGTGGCGTTGGGTTGGGTCTGGCATAACGAAGCGACCATTTCCGAAAACCCGACTTCACCATAACGACTTAATATTGTATACTCATGCAAATGACGCATGAATGGGATCAGCACCACCTCGAAGCAATCGGCTTGCCCGCTCTGCGAGTATTCCGCGCCGTCGCCGAATGTGAAAGTTTCACAAAAGCAGGTGATCAGATCGGGCTGAGCCAAAGCGCCACCAGCCGCGCCGTCGCTCAACTTGAGGAATCGCTCGGCATCCCGCTCTTCGAGCGCACCACCCGACGCGTCTCCCCCACGCCTGCGGGCGCGATGCTCTATCAGGAAACCGGCTCCCATATCGTTGGAATCGAGCACGCACTCGCAAGCGTGCGCCAGAACTTCGGCGACACTCCGCCAATCCTACGCGTAGGAATCGCACGCTCCGTGGGGCTTGCCTACCTTCCTGGCCTCTTCCATGCCTACACTCGGGAGTTTCCCCACGTTCTCGTCGAAACTTTCCATGGATCCGACCAAGAACTCACCCACAAACTTGCCGCAGGGGAACTTGATACCGCAATCGCCACTAACCCGCTCAAGATTCCAAGCGGCATAAAGCCCGCACTCACCTTCCAAGATTCCTACATCGTGATCGCTCCGGAAAACTTCGATCTAGCGAACTCAGGAAAACCGCTTTCTCTGAAGCGCTCACGAAAAACCCTCACCGACCAGCGCTGGCTCGGACTCCCCGCCTCCGATCCCGCCGCCATTCTTACAGAATCCCATTTCGCATCCTGTGACATCCAGATGACCCCAGCACTCATCGCCGATTCCTACGATCTCCTAATCAACCTCGTCGCCCTCGGAATGGGCATCGCCTGCGTCCCCAACCGCGCCCTCGCCATCTACCGCCGCCAACGCCGGCTAAAGATGATCCCAATCCGCCCAAAGCTCTCTCGCGAACTTGCCATCCTCACACGAAAATCACGGATCTTACCAGATCATATCCAGGGATTTGTAGATCGAGTGCTTTTCGCTCTGAAATAAATTTTCATTGGCTATACAATGAAGCCATTCGCTATTTTTGAGCGATCACCGATTCCGTATCCGAGCACTCATCCGGCTCCTCGCCCGGTGGGGCAGTTTCCGCCGGAGGCGGGGTGTAGCTTGGAAGTGGCGTGACTTGGTGCTGGCGGAGGGGGAAGGAGCGGTCGTAGACGCCGGGGCCGAGCTGGGGGTTTTTCTCGTAGCCTTGGGCGAACATCTCGAGCTTGGCATCGAGGTTATCAATGTAGTGGAGGGCGATGGCTTCAGGAGTTTTGGGAAGAACCGGGGAGCCCCATTCGTGCTCGCCGTGGTGGCTGGCGATGAGGTGAAGGAGGTGGAGGCGGACGTCCTGGGTGCTGGGCTCGAGGGTCTTCCAAGCAGCGTGATTCTCGGGGATTTCGCCGAGTTCGAGGAGAAGCTTGCTGGCGAGCTCGATGCCGATGGTGATGTGCCCAAGGAGCTCAGCGGTGCGATCAAAGGGCTGGGTGAAACCGTCTTTGGGGTAGCCGTTTTCCCAGAGCTTGCCGACGTCGTGGAAGAAGGTGCCGGTGATGAGGAGATCGCGATTGAGCTGGGGGTAGGCGGTGCAGATGGCATCAGCCGCACGGAGCATTCCGGCGACGTGCTCGACGAGGCCGCCGCGTCGGGCGTGATGGTTTCCCCGGGCACCAGCGGCGCGGCGGAAGCGATCACCGAAGCGATCCAAAAAGGTGGTGCTTACGAGATGAAGCCGAGGATCAGAGATGCTGGCGATGGCAGCAGTGATGGTGGAGTAATCCACGTCCTGCTTTTGAGCGAGGGGACCGGCTCCCTGAAGAACTGTAGCGGTTTCCTCCGGGGTGAGCGGACGTGTGGTCCAGTCTTTGGCATCGAGGCCGTAGCTTCCGGTGATCCATTTACCTTCGAGCTGGTGGTAGGATCCGGGCTTCCAAGTCTGAGCGAGATCGAAGGCGGGGTGATCGGACCAAATATTGATTTTTACGCTGCCAGTGGCGTCAGCGAAGGTGGCAGCGAGAAAAGGCTTTCCTGATTTCGTAGTCTTCTGAAGGACGCCATCGAGCTGGAGCCAGAGCACGAAGGGAGCCGGCGTGGCAGTGGCGCGAGATTCGAGTTCGTTGATGGTAAGGCGCTCGGACATAGAGATACCGTGGAGCTAGCAGCTCGCATCGACTACTTCAGAATGGCTCGGAACTAATTTTCGTGAATCCTGCAGGGGCTTTCGGAGAACCATTGTGTCGAAAGACTGATCAAGCCAGTTTTCGATATCGTTCGATAAAACAGTGCCGCGTGGACGATATCGAATCATACCTTCACGCGGTCGCGAAATTGATTCGAATAACACGTTTTGATCGACTGTCTCGCCCTCTTCAATGACCATTTTTTCGATTCGATCCCATTCTTTCCCAAGGCAATCGAGAGTTGATTCGAAAGTGGTGTGATTGAGTTCTGGAAAAAATGTAGTTAGCCGATCTGTCTGAGAAGGCTTTAGAAGCCGGTGTGATGAACGAGCGCATTCAAGCGCCATCGCGACCCCCCCCACGATCACGAACTCTCCTTGCTGGGGAAAGGGCATAAACTCAATCGTACCTGTCCTGTATGATGTTTCCATTTCAATCAACTGAGCACACTGTTCCAGAAGGTTTGAGGTTCGTCAAAGGGAGCTGCGAGACGCGCGGTCTGCTCCGCCAATACGTTTTCGGGGTCGTTCCCTCCATCTTCCAGAGTATCAAGCCACGAAAGAGGGATCGTATCATACGAACGATGCTAATTCGTCGAATACTGCGGAAGCCCGTTTTACCCAGTCCCGCTGGACAGTGGAAGATTGCCAATAGTTTCGTGCTGCAGCGTAGCCAACGTGCGATTCTTGTGCTCCCAATCCTCCTTCATCGAGTTCAAAAGCCGCGTCATGATCGATGGCAAAATGAGCATTTATTGTAGCGTCGAAAAGTAGATTCAGATTTCCCCCTAATTTTGTGAGTATCCGATCACTATTCCCGATCCATCGATCAAAAAGGTAGAGTTCAGCTAAGCTTTTTTCCGAGATCAATAGAAGTTCAGCAAACTCGAGATCATGGACACCAGGAGAAGCTGCATAGGACACAAAGCCAGATCCAGGCTTTATATCCGAGCTATCACTCTTCAGGGCTGTGCCCACAACTTCCGCTGAAGCTTCAGCCAGTCCAAAATCAGGAATTGGAATTCCAAGCGAGAGGCCAATTTGTGAACCTATAATCTCGGCGATGAGCGAATGAGGATTGCTTCCGAAAGGCTTAAAATAGACATGAAATCCCTCCTTGGTGAGACACCGAAAAGGTCTAACTGAGATACCAGCATCCGCACGCCCGAAAATCTCGATGATGGAAGTAGGCTCTATTCACATCCTATTAATGCCCTGAGGAAACTTTCGCGAAATACTCTTTCTCTACAATGTCACCAGCTTTTTGGAGAACTTTGCTGCAGACAGGATCCAAGTGAGTGAGGTGAAGGCGCTTACCTTTGGAGCGGTATTTTTCGCTTACGGAGTGGATGGCTTCGATGGCGGAGTGATCGCAGACCTTAGAGCGGCGGAAGCTGACGTAGATATCATCGGGGTCATTGGCGGGATCGAAGAGCTCTTTAAACTGCTGAATGGAGCCGAAGAAGAGGGGCCCTCGAAGCTTGTAGTGACGCTCACCTTCCTTCTCCTCGTGGAGATCGAGCTTCATTTCTTTGGCGCGTTGCCAGGCATAAGTGAGCGCAGAAATGATGATACCTACCCCCACCGCGAGAGCGAGATTGTGGAAGAAAACGGTAATCGCCGAAACCGCGAAGATCACCCAGAGATCTGTAGCCGGGACTTTACCAATGAGCCGCAGGCTCGACCACTCAAAGGTAGCTATCACGACCATAAACATCACTCCAATGAGCGCTGCGATGGGAATCATCTCAATGTATTGCGGGGCAAACATAATGAACCCGAGCAGAAGCACGGCGGCGGAAATTCCCGAGAGCCGACCGCGGCCACCAGAATTGATGTTGATCATACTCTGACCGATCATGGCGCAACCGCCCATACCACCGAAGAATCCAGTGACGATGTTTGCGGTTCCCTGGCCAATACATTCGCGGTTACTCGAGCCGCGAGTCTCGGTAAGCTCATCGATGAGCGAAAGCGTCATGAGTGATTCCACGAGGCCAATACTTGCGAGAGTGAGGCCAAGAAAGAGAATCGCCTTAAGCGCGTCGCTATCCTTGAAATCGATGGCAGGAATATTGAACTGCGGAAGGCCAGCCTTGAGGCCTTGCGGAATTTCGCCGAGCTCTTCAGCAGTGATAGGACGCGCAGCAATGGCATCTGCTTTCGCCTGCACATCCCCCATGACCAGGGTATCGCGGACGGCCGCAAATTCGGCTGTTTTTACCGCTTTTTCTTCTTGCAGCGCACGCTGGCTATTCACCACATCTGCCACGGTCTTGGATTCGAGCGAGGTGAACTGAACAAGGCAGGTCGCAAGGACAATCGCGACAAGTGGAGCTGGCACCGCTCGGGTAAACTTCGGAAGGAAGTGCGAGATCAGCATCGTAAGGAGAATCAGACCCGCCATGATAAGCATCGGGCCAGAGGTGAGCGACAGCCAGTCTCCCTGAACGACGAAGCCCTGAGCTGCGTCGTAGACGACTTTCTCATTCGTCTTAAACTGCCCAAACTGGGCAAGCCCGATTACAATGGCCAAGCCGTTTACAAATCCAAGCATTACCGGATGCGGGAGAATTCGGATAAACCGCCCCATCTTGAAGACGCCCGCCAAAATTTGCAGGATTCCCGCAATGATGACCGCTGCGAAGAGATATTGAATCCCAAAAAGAATGACGACGGACGTCATCACTACCGCCATCGCCCCGGTAGCTCCCGAAATCATGCCAGGTCGACCACCAATAGCAGCCGTGATAAGACCGACGAAAAACGCAGCATAAAGGCCGACGAGAGGATCGACCCCAGCGACGAAGGCAAAAGCGACAGCCTCAGGAACAAGAGCGAGCGCGACCGTAAGGCCGGAAAGAATGTCGTCCTTCCAGCGGATGCCTTGGCCGTATTTGCGATAGATGAGTTTAAACATGAAAAATTAGATCGATTTGCGGGGAGCAGGTTCTCTACGCGAGAATTCCCAGAAGCGAACGGGAAAATACAGTTTTGCGGAGCCTATTGAGTTGAGCTCAAGGAAAAAGGCTCATTTCGAGACAAAAAAAGGCTGCATGGTATTGAACCATGCAGCCGTAAGAATAGCTAACTTGAGGAGCAGAATAGTGGTTTCTGCCCTGTATTTGTTGTTAGCGGCGGCGGCGGGCAATCAGCGCAAGTCCGGCAAGTCCCAAGAAAGAGGGGACAGAGGGCTCGGGTACTGCGACGGGACCCGATGCGAACAAATCTCCAACCTCAGCTGCGCTTAACTCATTGTCCCAGATTCGGACATCATCAATCGCACCTTCCCAAAAACGTTCAGTAGTGCGCTCGGCACCAATCAATCCATCGAAAGACATAGCATATGGTGAGTTATCACCAGCGAGCGACTCTGTATTTGTTTCTACTCCATCAGTGTAAAGGCGAAAAGTTCCGCCGGCATCGAAAGTAGCAGCGATATGATACCATTGTCCTACAACCATCGCAGTTGCATTTTGAACATCGCGACGATTCACTCCATAATCAAGATCAACACGAATCTGCCCGCTGGCGTTATTCATGAAGCTGAAATAGACCGAGCTTCCTCCTCCTGATGCTCCTACGGCTACGGCGCCACGTTCGGTCGCATTGGTATCAGTCCGAACCCATGCAGAGAGCGAACCAGCGGTGAATGAGCCAAGATCTCCAAGATTGAAATAGTCGGTTGTTCCATTAAATTGAACTGCACCACCGACGTTTCCGTTGAGATCAGTGGTGGGCATGGGAGTTCCATTTGCGATGCCGCTCGTGCCTACGATAGCATCCGCATTTCCATCAAGCGGAGAAGAGAATACAAGAGCTGCGTTAACTGCAACTGATGAAAAAATTAAGGATGCCGAACCGATGATTTTAGTTTTCATTATGTTGTATGTATTTGAGGGTTTGGGGTTTGTTTGAAGCGAGATCTTACTGACTATTAGCCAACTCGATTACTCGGTAGAATAATGCAGGTGTCGCGGATGGATCCTGAGTAAACGATGCCGATGTAGCCACCCCAGCAGCGACGATCGGAGCTGTGTTTACTACGGTCCAATCCACCAAATTGCTTGAAGATTGCACGTTGTAGTTTTTCCCATTCTCGGACTCCCAAGTTAGAGAAATTTCGCCAGTATTCTCATCGTAATTAACCACTTCGACAGGTATAAACGCTGGCTGAGGTTCTGAGACTGCGCTCCCAAGCGCCCACTGAATCGACCGAATGAAGAGGGTTCGTCCGTCTTCGGTAATAAAATTATATGTATTATCAACGAATGGAAGATGAACGCGACGCGCCGGGGCAACCGCAGGAGCCCCCTCGCTGCCATCACCTAAAAGTTGGGCTCCGGCTTCCGCGACGAACAATGAAGCTTGCCCGTTGGTTTCCCCGAGTGAAAGCACACCAGAAGCAAGAGTAGCGCTATCAACAGAGTAAACTTGTGCCTCATTATTAACCAATGCGATTGTTGTTCCGGTTAAAGCCTCTGTGATCGGGTGCGATACTTCGGTGATGGACAAATTGACCTGTAATCCCACGTCCACGAGAGGAGCTGAGAGCTGAAGCTCTCCCGGAGTGCCATTATCAGTGATCGACTGCTCCCAGTTTACGATGGGAAGCACACTATTTTGGAAGCGGCCACGCACCGCGTCAGAACGTACCGTTGATGAAATGACGACGAGATCGAACTCAGCTTCGGCATCAGCCTCCAGTACCTTTGAATCAGCATACTCCACTGCATCTATACCGAAATTACCAATGAGATCGCTAAAGACAGCCGCATCGCCACCGTTGACAGCAGTATCCCCTCCTCCAATGAAGAGAATTTTCGAGAACTCAGTGGGGTCATCATCACTATTGAAAGGGTCGCTTCCGAGCACGATCTCGGTCTGGTCCATCACACCTCCCCCATCAGTGTCACCCTTCGTCGGATCCGTGCCGGTATCGGTCAAACTGGAAAAAGTGCCGGAATTCGTTTCGACACCATCGGACAAGCCATCTCCATCCGTGTCTGCCACAAATGGGTTGGTACCGGTATCCCCCGCGCCAGAGAATATGCCGGAATTTTTTTCGACATTATCATTGAGAGTGTCCCCATCTGTATCGGGATTGTTCGGATCGGTGCCCGTATTGGAAGCGTCTTGATAGAATCCAGTATTTGTTTCGACGAGATCTGTGAGCATATCGCCATCAGTATCTGCTTTGGTTGGATCGGTGCCCCTCGTCTGCTCATCGATATTCTCGAGCATATCTCCGTCCGGATCGCCCTGCGCTCCATTATCCCCAGTTGGGATATTGGCATCAAGTCCGAAGGAGTTTTCGAACTCGTCTCTAAGCCCATCACCATCAGAATCCTCGGGCGGGACGAACAACGGACCAGCATCGAAGAGCGCGGCCACTTCGCCTGCGCTCAGCTCGCTATCGTAGATTCGAAGATCATCGAGATCACCTTGGAAATAGCGATCATTTCTACGCTCGGTTCCAATGAGCCAATTGTTGGTCATCGTGTAAACTGCATCAAATTGAACATTAGCTGTAGCATTCTGGAGAACACCATCAACATAAAGCTGAAGTAGCGCCCCTGTATCAGCATCAGCATCACTACTAAAAGTAGCTACGAGGTGAACCCAAGTATTCGCGACCATGGGATTATCACTACCTACCTCAAGCCTAGCCGAGCCGTCATCTAGATCAACCCGAACTGCACCACCAGATCGGTTCATCATTGAAAAATACTGATCGTCACCACCAGTGGCACCAGCAGTGGCACCAACCGCCACAATCCCATCTTCAGTGCTATCCACAACCTCGGGTCGCACCCAAATCGAAATAGAGCCCGCAGTAAACATTGGCATCGCATCCTGAACGATCTCGAAATACCCTGGGTTAGAATCCCCGGAAAAGCGGAGTGCACCGCCAATATTCCCGTTTATATCCAGCGCAGGGACTGGTTCCATCCCTTCAAGAACAGGCGTCACTCCAATGATCGGATTGGCATTACCATTAAGCGCCGAATGCCAAATGAGCTCAGCGCTAGCTGAAGAGATCAATAGAGAAATTACAGAAATTGTAGAGGCTGCGCTGGCGCGATTCAAAGGCATTTTCATGAGATTACTTTGCTGAAGCAACCCACCATATTACAGTAAATATGACAGGAAGAAGCAGGGTAAAAAGGAGTAAGAAGGTTGAAGTAATTTTTAGTAAATCATAACGCTCGTATTTCAACAAGCTATTACTGTGAAATAAATAATGGTGCTCGACTGAACCATTATTTAAGAGCCTGTTGATTTACTCTTTACGCCAATTCTCGCCTCCATCATTTCGCATTAATGCTAGTGATTCCACATGGGATACACAAAAAATCTCTTCCCGATCAGCAAGCACTCTGGATCCCACGCCAGGATATTAAGGCGAGGCTCTAGCGCGGTTACTACGACCAGCTCGCCACACTCCTCGACGACGCAGGGGTTTCAGCGACACCGCCCGCCCCCCCCCTCTGCGCGCCCCACTACTCCAGCGAGAAGATCAGGCGCCATGAGCTAATCAAGGATAGACCAGAAGTACAACCTTCACTCAAGACCCTCATCCAGAGAACATAAAAATAAAAAAAACCCGGCATTGCTGCCGGGGTTTCCAAGAAAATTTTTAACTTTACTCTATCGCTTGCGGCGAACGAGGAAAAGTCCACCCGTGAAGAGGGCGAGCAGTGCAGAGGAAGGCTCTGGCACAGCAATGGTCTCGTAACCAAGGCCGTCAATAACGAAACGCTGGCTCGTAGTTCCCGTGCCGTCACGATTCATGTCTGGACGAGCAAAATCAACTTTAAGATCGCCAGCTCCATCTGTTGTAAAATCAGGAACGCCTACGAAATAGCGGATGTCACCTGTAGTACTTGCAGGAGCGCCAACACCACCATTCGAGATGTCGACAATGGTTCCATCGGTTTCATCAAGAACAGTCCCAGATCCACCATTGTAGCTATATTCAAAATCCCAGTTATCGGTATTCGCTTTGCCAATGTAGTAAATTCGGAATCCAGTGTAGGTCGTAAGCGGAGTAAGCCCAGTAATCGTCATGGAAGAGGTTAGCGACGCGCTAGGAACACTCGTTGTCCCCTGCTGAGCTGTCGTCGCAAAGGCGTTGGCGGCAGGACCAGTTGTCCTCTCCACCCAAGTTCCCGTGAGGCCGGTGTATGTTGCGACCCCAACTGTTGTTCCTACTGCGGGAGCATCGATGTAAATTTGCGCCGCATTCGAGGTGAGAACGCCGGCGCAGAGTGCTAGCGCGGCAGTGAGGGTTTTTCTTTTTGCTTTCATTTTATATACTTGGGGTTCTTACGTTTACTTTAGAGTCTCTCTAAGAGAATCATCATGCTATGATGTGCACTAGACGGATGTCAAGCCTTTCACATGATATAATAGCTCAATTTATTCCCTGAAATCTTGCTAGATCTGTGTTTCTGAATATTTTACCCACAACAAACGATCAGTTCTCCATAAAACGAAGACGGTAGAATATCCTCGTGGAAGCTCCTGCGGGCGGGGTTGTGCTCCAATTATCCAGCGTTGTGGAAGATTCTAATTCTGTCGTGACGCCGCTAGCAGTCGGATCGATGACAAATGTGGGCACGGTGCCGGGAATTAGAGTGAATGGCTCCGAATGATAAACATTGGGATCCAGGCCGAGGGCGAACTCTCCGAGGTCCGGTATCTCATCGCCATCAGGGTCGGCAGAGGCGGTGCCGGAGAGGCCATTTGCTGCGACGAATTCCGCGAAGCTTCTGGTGGCGAGAACTCCCGGTGTGGGAAGACCGGTTGACCAAGATTCGGGTGCGCTGCCAGGCCGGTTAATACCGGCGCGGTTGAGGGAAGTTCCCGAGGTGGCTAGCCAGGGCGCTCCAGTGAGGTATATGGATTCATCCGAGACGACCTGGGGGAAGAACGCGGGATCTTGGGGCGAGGCGGCGTCGGGCTGGCGAAGGCGGATGTCCCCCCCGGAAACGCCGAGAAGGGTATCACCATTTTCCCAGACGAAGACTTGAGTACCGGGTACCGCACCGAAGACGGCAGGAGCGGCAGCAATGAGAGCGACTTCTCCGGGAGCAAGACTGGCGGAGGAAGGAAAATCGAAATCGGCGTTCCCACGCAGAGACCAGTTTTCAAGAGATTGCGTGGTGTTTGAGGAGTTGTAAATTTCGATGAATGGAGTCGCCGAATCGTAGTAGATTTCGCTAATCACAACTGGCCCCACACGTGGGGCAGCAGTATTGCTAGCACCTGAGGTGCGGGCGGTCGCCGGGAGGAGAACGCCGGTGCCATCGGGTGATCGAGCGAAGGACTGCCCATTGAAGGAGGCTCCAAAAGTGACGCTATCGGAAAAGGCAGAGATTCCCGGGGTGACGAGGGAAATCGTCTCTCCCTGCTCTGAACTTAAGCCGAAGGGCTGCCCTGGTGTCCAGGTGCCTTTAGTAGCGACGTTATCCAGGTAGGGAACCGCTATGGTGAAGGTGGAAGCGCCAGTGGAGGTGACCTCGTAGGTGCCATTATAATTCCCTATACCGCCGTAATCAGATATGGTGACGAGGGAGCCATCCAGCGGAGCTGAACCAGAGACCGTGACCGTAGTGGGAGCCTCCGCCACGGTGCCTGAGTAGCTTGTAATGGAGTTGGCCACTGGTGCATTGAAATCTCCTTCGTCGAAAACAACGTATCCGCCTGCCGGGATTGCGGTACCATTAGGAATACGGAATTTCTTATATTTCTCAATACTATCACTAAGAAACCAACCGGAGATATCAATGGTGCCTGACGTGATATTTTTAAGTTCGATTAAATCGGTAAGCGGTAAGTCGGTATGGGCGATCACCTCATTGATCACGACGCCAGGATCAGCAATCGGGGGAGCGCCTGGAGTGCCGTGGTAGGAGGCGCTAGCGCGCGAAACGATGCTACTCGTAACGACTTCGAGCGAGCTACCAGCGCCATCGGCACGCAGTGGCCAGGGGGCGCGATCATCATAGCGCAAGGTATCGATTTCAGTGCCATCGGACGCGCTGAAAGCAAGGGACTCGCCTCCTCTCGAGAGCTTCCCGGAGAATACTCCATCAGGCGCAGCGCCATAGAGCGCAGTGAAAGCAGCAGCATCCTCGGCGAGCACGAGCCGCGCGCCAGAGGCGAGGGTACGAGGCGTATCGAAGGTAAAGCGGATGCCATCGGTGAATCCACTTCCAAAGAGATTCACCGTGCGAGCGCCAGAATTTAGAATTTCAACGAAGGCGCTATCGTTTCCGCCCTGCGGATTGTAGTGAACTTCTGCGATCGTGATGTCGCCAACAGCAGCAAGGGGCTCGATGACAAATACGGCTTCATTGAGCGCGGAGAAATTGCCGCCACTCCGCCACCGAGTTTTCACCGTGCCGCTTGTGGTGAGCGGAATCGCTCCCCCAGTGTAAACGATGCCGCTATCGATAGGATCCGAGCCATCGAGCGTGTA
>CALAIY010000098.1 GCA_937922595.1 uncultured Verrucomicrobiales bacterium
CGCCGACATCCCCCACCCCATCCGCCACTACAGCAACGGCAGCTACCACCACACCACCGACCACCTCGCCCCCGAAGCCCCCCTCGAAATCCGCATCGAAGGCAAGCCCTTCTCCATCACCATGCGCACCCCCGGCCACGACCGCGAACTCGCCGCCGGATTCCTCCTCAGCGAAGGCATCATCAAAAAACGCTCCGACATCTTCGAACTCTCCCAATGCCCCAGCGCCACCAGCGAAAGCTCCGCCATCGACATCCTCCTCACCGATTCCAAATCCTTCGATCCCCAGAAGCTCCGCCGCCACACCCTCACCAGCTCCTCCTGCGGCCTCTGCGGCAAAGAAGCCATCGCCTCCCTCCTCCAAGACTTCCCCCCCATCACCCCCGTCCCCCCGCCCGATCCCGCACTCATCCTCAGCCTCCCTGAGAAAATGCGCGCCGCGCAAGACACCTTCACCAAGACCGGAGGCATCCACGCCTGCGCCCTCTTCACCCCCACCGGCGAACTCATCGCCCTCCGCGAAGACATCGGCCGCCACAACGCCCTCGATAAAATCCTCGGACACGCCCTCCTCTCAAAACACCTCCATCCACCGCTCCGCGAAACCATCCTCCTCCTCAGCGGACGCGTCTCCTTCGAAATGGTGCAAAAAGCCCACGCCGGCGGAATCCCCACCATCGCCGCCATCTCCGCCCCCAGCGATCTCGCCATCGCCACCGCCCACGCCGCCGGCCAAAACCTCTTCGGCTTCGTCCGAAAAGTCACATTTAATTTTTACGAAAATTTATAGTTAAAAAGAATTAGACCAAGCGAGAATCAGCGACGTTAATGTCAGCGGCAGCCGCAACACTGCCAACCAGCTCCGGGAGTCATCCCGCTCTCTCCTCCCTACTGGGAGGCTCCCGTGTAGCACCCCCGCCTCAGTTCGCTGAGGCGGGGGATCTTTTTTTACCCCCAGATCCCCTGCTCCAGCAGCTGCTTCTCAGCCGCCGCCCCCCACCCTCGATTCGCCGCAGGACTCGCCGGGCTCGGATGCAGCACCGTCCCCATCTGCAAGCCGAGATCCCCCACCACCTTCTCCAGCCGCTTCGTCGCGTACGCACCCACCCCCACCACCCACTCCGGCTCCAGCGCCTCCACCACCCCACGTAAATGCGCCTCACACGCCGCATCTACCGGCTCCATCTCCGCCCTCGGCAGCTTATCCGGCGTCCGATTCCGCCCCGTCTCCTCCATCCACACCAGCGGGCAATAATTCGCCACAAAATGCCCCGCAAAAAAATCATCCGCCACCGGATACTTCTCGGAAAACAGCCCCCACAGCCTCCGCCCGCTCACCTCCGAGCGCGTACAGGCAAACCCCGTCACCGGCCGCTTCGGATGCTCCCCCACCGGCCTCTCCACCGCCACATCAATCCCCATCCAATCCCGCACCGCCGGAATCTCCCCAAAAGGCACCCCCGTCTGCGCCATCCCATAAGGCCCCGGATTCATCCCCAGCATCACCACACGCTTCCTCCCCTTTCCAAACCTCTCAAGATAAGCCCGATGGCTTTCCCACGCATACTCTAGAGGATTATACACATGCGTCACCGGCTCCGAAAAGCACAACCCAGCAAGCTCCGCCTTCAGCCCCTCAGCCAACTCAATCAATCGTCTACTCATCCCCATCCCTCCCCCTTCAGACCTCCGATATCAACCACAGCCGACTCGAAACCATCCACTCTCCCACGATTTTCGAGATAGGCCCCGGGGCTTTCCCACCCATACTCTACAAGCACACCCCATCAATCTCATCCCTACCGCTCAGCCTGAAAACTCACACTCTCCACTGGTCCGCCATCTCCGACATTGGCAAATCGCGCGCGCAGAATGAAGACGCCGTCACCTGCATTCCCACCGGCCCAGACGAAACCGAACTTGTCATCGCCGTATCCGATGGCGTCGGCGGAGCCAATGCCGGGGAAGTCGCCAGCGCACTCGCCATAGCCACCATCGCCCAAGCCGTAAGCGAAGCCGATCCTGATGCCGATCGCGCAGGCATCCTGGAAGATTCCCTCCACCAAGCCCACACCGATATCCTCGCAGATGTAGAAATCCACCCCGAGCGCAACGGAATGGCCTGCACCCTCAGCACCGCCTGGATCCAAGGAACAACCGCCCACTTCGCCCACATCGGCGACAGCCGCATCTACCTTCACCGCCGCGGCGAGCTCACCCAGCTCAGCCACGATCACACCCAGCCCGGCCACCTCCTCCGCTCCGGAGCCATCACCGAATTCGAAGCCCGCAATCACCCCCTGCGCAATCTCCTCGCCCAAGCCATCGGCTCCGGCCTCCCCACACCACTCCCCCAATTAGGCAGCATCACCCTCGCCATAGGAGACACCCTCCTACTCTGCTCCGATGGCCTCACCTCAGGCCTCTGGGACAAAGAACTCTGCACCATCCTCGCCCCCACCACCGCGACCACACTCCCCCTCATCCAGGAAAAACTCCTCCGAAATTCCCTCACCGCCTGCGGCAAAGACAACGTCACCCTCGCCCTCGTCCACATCACATGAAAACCCTCCTCACTTTCATCACGCTGCTCACCGGTTTCACCACCCTCAACGCACAGGACACTCAGAATCTCGCCACCATCGGGCAAATCATCCGGCACGATCCCACCCTCGATTCCCTCATCGCTCCCGACACCAAAATCGAAGTCTGCGCCGGCGGCTTCACCTGGTGCGAAGGCCCCGCCTGGCACCCAGAAGGATTTCTCGTATTTTCCGAAATCCCCAGCAATACCGCCCTCCGCTGGGCCCCAGGAAAAGGCATCAGCACCTATCTTCACCCCTCCGGCTACACCGGCCTCAAAGGCTACGGAAAAGAATCCGGCTCCAATGGCCTCCTCTTCACCAAAGAAGGCCACCTCATCTCCTGCGAACACGGAGACCGCCGCCTCTCCCTCCTCATCCCCGGCTCCGGAAAACGCACCCTCGCCGATCACTACCAAGGCAACCGCTTCAACAGCCCAAACGACCTCACCCGCGCAAAAGACGGCACCCTCTATTTCACCGATCCCCCCTACGGCCTCCCCAAAGGAGCCCAAGACCCATCCCGCGAACTCGATTTCTGCGGCGTCTACCGCCTCGACCCCGATGGCACCGTGACTCTCCTCACCAAAGAATTCACCCGCCCCAATGGAATCACCCTCTCCCCAGACGAAACGCACCTCTACGTCGCCCAATCGGACTCCAAAGCCCCCATCATCAAACGCTTCCACATCGAAGATGATAAGACCCTCACCCACGGCGAAATCTTCTACGACACCTCCAAAACCGCCGGCAAACTCAAAGGCCTCCCCGATGGATTAAAATGCGACCAACATGGAAACCTATTCGCCACCGCCCCCGGCGGAGTTCTCGTATTAGATCCGAACGGTAAGTTACTAGGCGAAATCCAAACAGGAGAAGCCGTATCGAACGTAGCCTTCGGAGGCAAAGACGGAAGCGAACTCTATCTCACCTCCGACATGTATCTTTGTAGGGTAAAGACACTTACGGCTGGGAAATAGGCCTCCCCACGCGCAAACCCGCATGAGCCAGATAGGTTTATCGCTCTGGTTGGGCCAGTTTTTCGTGGCTTGGGATCTCCAGAATTTCACCCATTACTGGATGGTAAATGCTGAATTCCTTGGAAAGCAAAAGAGATGGATGTGATCCGGCATGATCACGTAGCGAACCACTCCCCAAGTCGTGGCGTTTTGCCAGGCGGTTACGATGGTGCCGGGAGCCGCTTATCCGCGCAGATGGTGGCGGAGCGGTTTCCGGATTCGTAGACCGGTTGTTTTGCGGAAGATTTTTCGAGCAAACTAGCTACTCACACGCATCGGCATGATGACGTAGAGGAAGCTGGAGTTGTTCTTGATCACTCCGGGGCTCATCTCGTCGATGAGATCGATGTGAATCTCGTCCGAGTCTAGGTTCCGTAGAGGAGCCATGAGGAACTCGGGATTGAAAGCGATGGTGAGCTGAGGCCCTTTGTAATTTACTGGGAGGGACTCGTTGGCTTCACCCACATCTGGGCTGTTCGCAGTGATATCGATGTTGTCTTCAGCAAAAACGAGTTTTACCGAATTGCTCTTCTCATTGGTGAGGAGAGCCACACGACCGACGATCTTCTGAAGCGTCTCGCGATCAACCGTGATGCGCTGTTTCGCTTCGCCGGGGATGACTTGGCGGAAATTCGGGTAGTTGCCTTCGATGAGCTTCGAGATGAGGAAGCTGCGGTCGAGATCGAAGGCGATCTGGCTTTCACCGATGCGGATGGTGACATCACCTTCGCCAGCGAGGAGGCGACCGAGCTCATTCACGGCTTTCGTCGGGATGATGACTTCAATTTCGCTGCTCTCGGGGAATTCGAGTTCATGATCCATCATCGCGAGGCGGCGGCCGTCGGTGGCGACGAGCGTCATCGCCTGGCCTTTGAAGGAGCAGAAAATGCCATTGAGGACGTAGCGGGTCTCATCCGTAGAGATCGCGTAGGATGTCTTTTTCAGGCCATCGCGGAGCACGCTCTTGGGAACGGTGAATTCTTTGGCGTCTTCGAAATCAGGAAGCGGAGGAAACTCCTCATCACTGAGGCCGAGGATTTTGAAGAAACTGGGGCCTGCGGTGATGGAGGCGGTATTATCTCCATCAATGGAAACGTCGATCTCAGAAGTGGGGAGTTCCTTAATGATGCTTGCGAGGCGGCGAACCGGGAGTGTGCTGGCTCCACCTTTTTCGACCTCAGCATCCACGGTGACGGTGACGCCCACATCGAGGTCGGTCGTCGTGAGCCGGAGGATGCCGTCTTCTGCTTCGAGAAGGACGTTGGAAAGGATCGGGAGCGTCGTGCGGGCAGCGACAACGTTTTGCACCTGGGCGAGGCCGGCGAGGAAGTTTTCCTTACTGATTCGGAACTTCATAAAATTGGGGGTCGGTAGGTCGGGGGTACGGCGTCAAACGTCCGACCTGACGAGGTGGAACGCGGATCGCGTAAAATCGTTGCTAGAAAACCGAGATTCGGCGGGATAGCAACGAATTTCGCGTCCGCCCCGCTTACGCTCCTTCACCCATACGAAGCTTTTCTTCGAGGTTGCTGATCGCGCGCTTGAGTGCGGGGTCCGCCTTCATCTCCTTCTCAATCTTTTTACAAGCGTGCATCACGGTGCCGTGATCGCGTCCACCAAAGGCCTCACCGATCTCGGCGTAAGAGGCAGAAGTGAGGCAGCGGGCGAGATACATCGCAATCTGCCGGGGAAACGCAATGGCCTTGGGGCGGCGCTTGCTCGTCATATCCGCGACGCGAATATCGTGAGCTTCAGCGGTGATTTTCTGGATGCGATCGATCGTGACGGTAGCGGATTGCTGCGCATCAAGCAGGTCATCGAGTAAATCCGTAGCCTCCTCGATGGTGACAATCCCATCATTAAGCGATGCAGAGGAAGCGACACGGATGAGCGCACCCTCAAGGCGCCGGACGTTGTGCCGGATATTTTCGGCAATGAAGTGGAGAATTTCAGGCTGAATCACCACGCGTTGCTCGATCATCTTCTTCTGGAGGATCGCGATACGCGTCTCGATTTCGGGCGGCTGAACGGATGCCGTAAGCCCCCACTCGAAGCGAGAAACGAGGCGCTTCTCCAAACGTGGAATTTCGCTAGGCGGCTTATCACTAGAGAGCACGATCTGGCGGCTACCATCGGCAAGGGCATTGAAGGTATGGAAAAACTCTTCCTGGGTGCGTTCTTTGCCGGCGATGAACTGGACGTCGTCGATCAAGAGCACATCCGCCTTACGATAGCGCTTCCGCAGAGCCGAGATTGAATTCTCGCGAACGGCCTCGATGAAGGCATTCGTAAATTCTTCGCCAGTAATATAGAGGACTTTGAGCTTCGGCTTGGTCTCAAGTATCTGCCGCCCAATAGCGTGCATGAGGTGGGTCTTGCCGAGGCCGGATCCACCGCAAAGGAAAAGCGGATTGTAGCTGCACCCAGGCTTTTCTGCAACTTGAGCGGCAGCAGCAGCGGCAAACTGATTGCTCGCACCGACCACATAATTCGTGAAACTCCGGCTCGGGCTAATACCCGAATTGCGCATTTTGGTCTCGAGCGCCTTCTGAGAAATCGGCTCAGGCGGAGCCTTCACCACAGGCGCTTTCCTCCGCCCAATGACATCAGCCGCAGGTTGAGTCGCCTTCGCTGCAATGCGCTGGGATCTGGAGTCGCCGGAAAAAGGCGCATCGATTGGCGCAGGAGCCTCCCGCTCCTTGCCTATGATGCGAAACTCAATCTTCGGATCCGTCCCGAGGGTCTCCCCCATCACAGCGCCTGCTGCGAGGCGAAGTGTTTTCAGGAAGTTCGACTCGATGAAAAACTGGTGAATTGAATTCGGAATTCCGATGACGAGCAGGCCTTCACCTTGCTCCACCAACGACGTCCCGGAAAACCAGCGTCGGTAAGCATCCCCACTTACGTGGCGTTCTACTTGGGAAAGCACCCCAGCCCAAGCGGGATCGCTGGGGAGGCTATTTTGAGATTCATTGCGGGGTTCATCGGAATTTTGTTCAGGGTTATTCACCAGGAGGAGCCAGTTGGGGGAGGAATGGAGGAGGAGACAGAAAAAGTAGGACTTACCGACGGTAATCAAGCCTTTGAGGCAGGCATCGCGGGGCAGTGGATGAAATCAGTAAGTTACTCAGAATGTGTTATTTATAAAATATGACCAATGTACACAGCTCACGCTGGGACGGTTTTGGGCAGTTGCTTCAAATTCGGAGGCGATAACGCCCTCCGATGCGTAAAATGCGATTAGTTATGGGCAGTTTTCCCCAAGTTATTCACAATCGAAATCTGTAGTGAATTTTCTAAAATCAAATCCGGCAGAACCGAATCGATCAGGCACTCTTGGGGGGAGGATCGCATGTTTTGAGACTAGATTCGCGGCGCAAAATGCTCAAGAGCTTTCTCAAAAAAGATTCTCACTATTTAAAAATTCTTAACTAATGTCCTGGAAACTTTTATTATTTCCATAACTAGAATACTGAATCAATTTAAAATAATGAAAATCCTCAAAAAAACGAATGCTTACAATAAATCGTGTCAGGGCGAACTCGCCAACCTATTAATTGTAAACGCTTTACATAAAAATAGTGAATTTACTTCATTTTTTTAGCGCATGTAAATACCACGCAATCACCTAGTGGTGAGATAGTTACACACTAAAAAATGGTGTCACCGAAGTTTCTTCGTGACAAAACCGACGCCTAAAGTGAGCGCAGTCGTGAGAGGCCAGAGCCAAACATAAGACAACGATGCGGAGAGAACCCCGGCATCAGAAAGAGTATAAGTGGGCAGTGAGCCAAGGAAGGAATTAAGCGCTTCATTGCCTTTAAAAAAGACCCAGAGATCCATTCGCCAGAATGCGGCGAGGGTGAACGAAGCGAGCGCTCCCGCCACGAGTCCCTTGTAAGAAAAGTGGGTCGGGCCGGCGATAGAGGCAACAAAGAAGGCGAGCAGTGGACCGGCAGTATAAGTCGTCATTCCAAACGCGAGAGGCAGAAGTGGAATCTCGTCTTTGAGCTCGGCCATGGCCAGGGTGAAAAGGGTGAGCACAATCCCCCAAGCGATGACGAGAAGGCGGGAGTTTCGCATGAGGCGGGCATTTTGCTCGTCGGTGCGCTCGGCTGAGGGGTCGGTAAAAAGACTGAGGGTCGTCTGGCTAAGCGCGGCGAGGATCGAATCGAGACTTGAGATCGCTGCCGCAAAGACGCCCGCGAGGATCAGGCCACTCAGCCCGGCGGGGAGCACGGTGACAATCCAGATGGGAAAGACACGGTCGCCATCAGCGGGGACTCCGTTTTCATTGAAGGCGAGGGCATCGGCGATCGCTCCCTCAGGTGGATTCGCCTGATAGTAGACCCAAAGTGCGGCGCCGACCATCAGCATGAGCAGCGTGATGAACTGGCCGCTGCAGCTCCAGAGCAGCGCTTTTTGCGCGTCCTTGGCATTCTTGCAGCAAAACATGCGCTGGGCGTTGAGCTGATCCACACCGAACGCAGTGAGATTGAGGAAAGGGACGGCGATAAGCGCTACCCAGAAGGTGAATTGCAGCTCGGCACCGAAACCAAGAGTGAAGTCGAAGGTCTGCGTTTTCCCGGCGGCGCTGGCCGTTTCCCAGAACTCGCCAATGCCTCCCGGGACGTGGCCGATCGCCCAAAAGAGTGCGAAGAGACCTCCGAAGAGAAAGAGGCCAAACTGCATGACATCAGTCCAGATGACGGTCTGCATCCCGCCCATCAGGGTCCAGCCTACGGCAAAAACGCCAATCACCAGAATGCACTGCCAGAGATCCAGCGGCGTCACGATCATGAGTGGCAAGGCCGCGACAAGGACGCGCACGCTTTGACCAAGGATACTCCCCACGGTGAAGAAGCCCGTGGCGAGCCGCTTCATCGGTGCACCGAAGCGTGATTCCATGTAGTCGTAGGGCGAGAAAATATCGCGCTCGTAGAAGAGAGGCACGAATTTGTAAGCTACAATTGCACGGCCGATGATCGTCCCAACCCCCCAGATCATGTAGGTGAAATTGCCATTGAGGGCGAAGAGGGTGGCAGGGACACCAATGAATGTGACGCCGCTAATCTCGGTAGCGATCACCGATCCGGAGACAGCCTGCCAGGGCAGCCTGCGCCCACCGAGGAAGAAGTCTTTGATCGAGGATTGCTTGCCCCGCAGCATGTGGCCGACGACGGTGGTGAGAATCAGGTAGCCAAAGAGCACGATCCAATCGATCGGCTTGAAGTATTCGTGGATCGCCATAATTAAGATATCTGAACAATCCTAGCGCAACTTCCCCCATGTCCGCCAGCCCAGACTACAAAACTCTTGTCTCCCTTCTCGAAGAGCGCCTTTCCACGATTGCGGATACCGCCTGGCGGGACCGCGATCCAGAGGGGCAGCTCGCTGCGCTCGGCGATGTATCGACGCGGATCGATGCGTGGAAGATCGAATACGGCGGGGTGGTTTCCCCGCAAATGGCGCACTTTTTAGATGGCGCGAGCTATGGAAAAGCGCTCGCAGTGGCCAAAGCGGCCATCTGAGATTGTGTCCCTGCGAGCCTCTACTGAGACCAGCTTTGGATCTCGGGATTGATCTCAGCGGCGGTAGAGGAGAGTTCGCCTGCAAGGTGGCCGTGGCGAACGGTGAGGTAGAGGAGGATCTCTTCGCATTTATCGGTGTCGTTCCCTACCCCGGCGAAGGCTCCGCGCATGAGCGGCTTGAGTTGGCCGGGATTGGTGGAGAGCGCCTGATCGAGCTCGGGCAGGGCTTCCATATCGCCTACGGAGAAGCTTTCGCGCATGGATGATTCTGGATCGCCAGAGAGCTTCTTGGGAGCGGGCGGTTCCGCTGCCGAATAAGAAGGTGGGGTCGTCTCCACCGTCTGGGCGTTCGCCTTTAGCTCGGGAGTTTCGATGTCGCTTCCTGCCGCTGTCGAAGTGGGAGTGGTGTCCGCTTGGAGATCGGCGGTTTCATCAGCGAGTTCCTCGGAAGTGGTCGAGCAGGCTCCGCAAGCGAAGGCCAGGGCGACAGCGGTAAAAATAGGAAAACGCTTCATATATCTTGAGTGTGTGCCCTGCCCTGCCTCGGCGCTAGCGCTAATCAGTGAAGCGCTTCACCGCGACACTGGCATTGTGCCCTCCGAAGCCGAAGGAATTGCTCACTGCGACGTCCACTTTCGTCTCGCGTGCGACGTTTGGCACATAATCGAGATCGCATTCGGGATCCTGGTCTTCGAGGTTGATCGTCGGTGGGATGATTCCATCACGAATCGCGAGAACACAGGCCGCGAGCTCGACGCCTCCGGCGGCACCAAGAAGGTGGCCAGTCATCGATTTTGTAGAACTCACAATGAGCCCATCCTTGGCATGGCTGCCGAAAGTGCGCTTGATCGCCTTAGTCTCGCAGATGTCGCCCATCGGAGTCGAGGTGCCGTGAGCATTTACATACTGCACATCCTCAGGATTGAGCGAGGCGTGCTTCAGCGCCATGTCCATACAGCGCGAGGCTCCTTCACCTTCGGGAAGTGGGCTGGAGAGGTGGTAAGCATCTGCAGAAATGCCGTAGCCTACGAGTTCGCAATAAATACGCGCTCCACGCTTTTTCGCGCTCTCAAGCTCTTCAAGCACGACGACTCCCGCACCTTCGCCCATCACAAAGCCATCACGCCCGGAATCAAACGGGCGCGAAGCGCGCTCGGGCTCATCATTGCGGGTGCTAAGCGCCTTCATATTCGAAAAGCCAGCAAGGCCCATCGCGAGGATCGATGCCTCGGCTCCACCCGCGACCATCGCATCGGCATCGCCAAATTTCATAATCCGCCACGCCTCACCAATATTGTGATTCGAAGTCGCACAGGCGGTGACGATTGCCATATTCGGCCCGGTAAGCCCCAATTCCATCGAAGCGATGCCGCTCCCGATATTGCTAATCATCATCGGAATGGTGAAGGGACTCACGCGGCGAACTCCTTTATTCATCAGCGCCTCATGCTGCTGCTGGTGCGTGGCCAAGCCCCCGATGCCACTTCCCACCATCACACCAAAACGCTCAGGCGCATAATCTTCCGGGGAAACGCCCGAATCCTCGTAAGCCATTTTCGCGCCAGCAACGGCCAGCTGTGCATAGCGGTCTGTGCGCCGCGAATCCTTGGGATTCTTAAAATACTTCTCAGGCTCAAACCCCTTTACCTCACCCGCAATTTTTGCCGCGTAGGGCTCTGGATCGATGTGTGTGATCGGTCCGATTCCGCTCTTTCCAGCACAGACCCCCGACCAAAATTCTTCGTTCCCGGTGCCTACTGGCGAGATCACTCCCATTCCGGTGATCACAATTCTGCGTTCGTTCATCCTGTCTCCTAGCGTGCAGGATTTTTGGTGTCAAATAACGCTGGGGGAATCCCGCTCATTCGCTGCGTCACAACGTGGGCAATGAATGATCTCCTTCTCCGATTTCTCCTCAAACCTCTCGCCACAAATTCGGCAGAGAAACTCATTTTCTCGTGCCCGACGCTGCTGCCGTGATCGACGTATTTCCACCCCGACCCACGCAATAACCACCGCCGCAAGCGCCCCAGCAACGTAGATTAAGATCAAAGTAGTAAGCGAAGCGTGAAACATCCCGCCGCCATCATCACATAAAAAAACGGGCGGTGCCAGACGCCATCTCTGGCTCCGGCGACCGCCCGTAAAGGTTATCGCTTTTTTTGAAAAATGAGATTAAACAAGTTTGGGAAGCACTTCGAGAAATTCACGAAGTGCAGGAGAAGTGGCACGCGTGCGCTTTTTCACGACTCCGATTGGGCGGATCGCATCCACTCCCGTGATATCGATGCTCACGAGAATACCTGTCTTCACTTCATGAGTAACAGCCGATTCCGGGACAACGGCAACCGCACCTTCTACGATCACGGCACGCTTCACCGTCTCTACATCATCGAAGGTAAGCACAGTATCCACCGTCGTTCCCGATTCACGGAAAAGCTTATCAATCCCCTTTCGGGTAGGCACATCCTGGGAGAAGCCAATGAACTTACTACCGCCAATGTCGCTAAGCTTCATACGCTTGCGACTTGCAATATCCGCATCAGGAGTCGCGATAATCACGAGCTTTTCGCTCCCGATCTCTTCTACGACCACGCCGCGGCGGGCTTTAGGAAAACCGACAATGCCTACATCAGCACGGCCATCTTCTACTTCAGAGTAGACATCATCTGCACTGTGGTAAGACACTTCGAGCTGAACTTCAGGGAAGCTTTCGCGGAAGCTTTCCGTCAATGCGGGAAGCTGATGGAGGCCAACACTATGAATCGTCGCGACCTTGAGCTTTCCGGATACAACATTGTTGAGCGCACTGATGCTCTCACCAATTCCGGCAAAAATGTCCATCATCTCACGAGCCGCAGCGTCAAAAACCTGACCCTCTGGAGTAACAGAGAAATTTTTCTTACCACGCTCGAAAAATATCACCTTATAGCGGTTCTCGAGGGCGCGAATTTGTTGGCTCACGGCACTTTGGGTGACGTTATTGCGTTGGGCCGCAAGTGAGAAACTCGCGGTATCGACGAGGTCTGAAAAGACCTTTAGGGATTCAATTTGCATATATTTTGTAGGGGGGGATTTGTTTTAATAGCCAGATATTTCAGGCGCGTTCAGATTTTTTTTCGAAAAAAAATCAAATGAGACGCAGATCTCACCGGATTTTTTAAATACGATCATTATGAAAATAATGGATTACTTCATGATTATAACAAATATTCTCAAGATTCGCAAGAAAATCTTAATCGCGCAAAATCGCGGCTCAAGATCGCACAAAAACGTTGAACTACTAGCCGTTTCCAAGACGCGCCCGTTCACGTCCATTCAGAAGGCTATGGAGGCAGGCCAAATATCATTTGCCGAAAACCGCGTTCCCGAAGCCATCGAAAAAGCCGCGGCACTTCCCGCCGCGATCGATTGGCATTTCATCGGCCACCTCCAAAAAAACAAAATCCGAAAAATCCTCCCCGTCTGCGGCACTCTTCACAGCATCGATACGCTCGAACTTGCGCAACAGATAAACCGCATCGCCGGCGAAGAAGATCTGTTTCCCAAAATCTACCTCGAAGTAAATATTGCGGAAGACGATGCTAAATTTGGATTCTCAGCCGAAGGGATCCGCCGCGATTTTGATGCCCTCCTAGCACTCGACCGGCTCAAAATTCTCGGGCTGATGACGATCCCCAAATTTACGGCAAACCCGGAAGATTCGCGAAAGCATTTCGCAGCACTTCGCGAGCTCGGGCAATCACTCAGCGCACAATTTAGTACCCCGCTCGATGGCCTCTCCATGGGAATGAGCAACGATTACGAGATCGCAATCGAAGAGGGAGCCACCGTCATTCGCGTGGGCTCCGAAATCTTCGGACCAAGAGAGCAAGCTAAGTGAGAGTCGCTACGCTCCCAAAATTTCCTTCCGCAGATATGGGATCAGCGCCTCGGGCACTTTCATCGTTCCATCCGCCTGCTGGTATGTCTCAAGAAGCGCCACGTAAAGACGCGGCAACGCGGTGCCTGAGCCGTTCAGCGTGTGGCAGAAGCGGTTTTTCTTCTCCTCCTTGAAGCGCAGGTTCATCCGGCGCGCCTGGTAATCACCGAAGCTTGAGCAGCTAGAAACCTCAAGGTAGGCGCCATGGCCTGGAGCCCACACTTCGATATCATACGTCTTCGCCGAGCTGAATCCGATATCGCCGGTGCAAAGCTCGATCACGCGGTAGTGGAGACCAAGAAGCTGAAGCGCTTTTTCTGCGTGGCCCGTGAGCTTTTCAAGGAACTCCATTGAATCATCCGGGTGCGTTGCCGCCACCAGCTCCACTTTATCGAACTGGTGCATACGAATCATCCCCTTGCTCTCACGACCAGCCGAGCCCGCCTCACGGCGAAAACACGCTGTATGCGCCGTCATCTTCACTGGTAAATCCGCTACTGGGATGATCGACTCACGGAGCAAATTTGTCACCGGCACCTCAGCTGTTGGAGCCAGGAATACGGCATTGTCCTCCAAGCCATACATATCATCCTCAAATTTTGGAAGCTGGCCTGTCCCAACCATGCAATCTCGCGAAATCAGCAGCGGAGGATTCACCTCCGAGTAGCCGTGTTGCTCGGTCTGGAGATCGAGGAGAAATTGAATCAGCGCCCGCTGGAGCTTCGCCCCATCGCCGTGGAAAACGATAAAACCGCTCCCCGAAATCTTCGCGCCGTCCTCAAAGGAAAAGAGTTTCATCTCGTCGCCCAGCGCCACGTGGTCCTTTAGCTCGAAATCATACGTCGGCTTATCCCCCCACACCCGAATCTCAGGATTTGCATCTTCGTCTGCGCCCACCGGGCACTCCGCATGTGGGACATTCGGAATCTGAAGGAGGAGATCACGCTGCTTTTTATCAGCAGCATCCGCCTCCTTGCCGATCTCACTGATGCGATCGCCAATCCCGCGCACCTCAGTCTCCGTCTTACCCGTATCCTCACCCCGGCTGCGCAAAGCACCGATCTCTTTGGACATCCGCTTGCGATCCGCCTGAAGCATCTGCTTCTCGGTCTCCAGCTCACGGCGCTTCACATCCACTTCAAGCACCTGGTCGATGAGCATATAAGCATCACCGCCACGAGTCTTGAGGCGTTCTTTTATCGATTCGGGATCGTCGCGGAGAAGTCGTATATCGAGCATGGGAAAACTGGTTTTTCGGGAAAGGCGCGAAGCCTATCGCCCCATTTCCCATCCGCAAGCCCTACCGCGAAGTCTCCCAGCGCTTCACTTTGCCCCTGCGGAATTCCACATTCGCGGACTCTTCTGGCACCTGCACGTAATCGGGTCCGAAATCGTAGTAGCCGTAGCCGCCGCCCGGGCAGTAGGAACGCGAGCGGTAGCCGCCACCACGTCCGTAGCCGAAGCCGATGCGGCTCCGATAGGTGGGCACGTTCACGTAGCTGTAGTAGCGCCAGATCTCGGAATCTTTGCCTGCGCCGCCGATTTCCGAGAGCCGATGCGGCGGCCCCCAGCTGAAAAAGACGCCGTCCTTGCTCATTCCTTCCACAATCGCGCCCTTCTCGGCGAGTACCTTCTCCTTTGCAGGAAGCGTCGTCCACGTCTCCGGGTGTTTTGCAATTCGGCGCTCAAGGGCTGTTGCGCAGCTGGAGAGAGCAGTGGCGACAAGGAGTGGCAGCGCTGCGCGTAAAGCGGTTTTCCAGGAAATTGAGGCCATGTTCATATTGCACCACTACCCCGCTGGAATCCTCCTGCAAGCTGGCCATACTGGGCACGTGGAAGACCGCTTTGGGCACAGAATCTCATATCTCCGCGTATCCGTAACGGATCGTTGTAACGAACGTTGCCTCTACTGCATACCTCAAGAGCTGCAAGAGTGGCTCCCGCGCACCAGCGTGCTCAGCTACGAAGAGATCCTTCGCACCATCAGTGTGGGCACCCGGCTAGGGATCCACAAAGTGCGTGTCACCGGCGGCGAGCCCCTCACTCGGCGCGACATCACTGGCTTCTTCCGCGAACTCGGCCAAATGCCCGGAATTGATGACATCGGCGTCTCGACCAATGGCACCCTCCTCTCAAAGCTCGAAAACGGCGTCACCATGGCCGAGCACCTCGTGAAAGCGGGCGTCCGCACCGCAAATGTCTCCCTCGATACCCTCGACCCCGAAGCCTACGCCCACGCCACCGGTCGCGATTATCTCCCTCGCGTTTTTGAAGGACTCGCGGCGGCCAAAGAAGCTGGCTTCCAATCGATCAAGCTCAATGCGGTGCTTCAGAAAGGTACCAGCGAGGGGCAACTCGCGCCCCTTCTCGATTTCGCCCACGAGCACGGCCACCTCCTCCGCTTTATAGAGCTCATGCCGGTGAGCACCAAAGACGTCCTCTCCGAGGATAACTTCCTCCCCACTAATACCGCCCGCCGCCTCCTCGAATCCCACTACGACGGCGAACTCGTTGCTCGCCCGGATTTCAAAACCAATGGCCCAGCAAGTTACTACCAAGTGCCCGGCCGCGAACAACTCGTGGGCTTCATCGGAGCGATGACGAATCTCCACTTCTGTGAGAGCTGCAATAAGCTCCGTCTTACCTGCGATGGAAAACTCCGCCCCTGTCTCGGAAGTTATCTAGAATTCGATCTCCTCACTCCCCTTCGAGATGGAGCCACCGATGATGAACTCGCCGCCCTCTTCCAAGACGTCGTCGATAAAAAACCCAAAGATCACGACTTCCGCGATAACTACCAGCCGAACCGCAAAATGGTCGCCATAGGAGGATGAAGCTCACCCATACCGATTCATCCGGCTCCGCCACTATGGTAGACGTCGGAGACAAACCGCCGATGACCCGCGAGGCGATCGCCACCAGCTTCATCGCCCTCGCCCCAGCCACCCTGAAGCTCATTCAGGAAAACGGCCTCAAGAAAGGCGACGTCCTCGCCGTAGCCCGCATCGCCGGCATCCAAGCCGCCAAGCAAACACAGCACCTCATCCCGCTCTGCCACCAGATCCCACTTACCAAAGCGGGCGTCGAATTCACATTTGAAGATACCGGAATTCGCATCACCGCCGTCGCGAAATGCATCGCCAAGACTGGTGTAGAAATGGAAGCCCTTACTGCAGCGAATCTCGCCGCACTTACTATCTACGACATGTGCAAAGCCGTCGATAAAGAGATGATCATCTCCGATCTGAAGTTAGTTTCCAAAACCAAGAAAGAAGTGAAATGACCACCGTCGGAATCATCACCATCTCAGACCGCGCTTCCGCCGGTGAATACGAAGACCTGGGAGGGCCCGCCGTCCGCGAAGCGTGCACCGGCTACGGCTGGGAAACACTGGCCGAAGCAACGGTCCCCGATGATCTCCAGAAAATCCAAGATACAATAAACGCCTTCGAAGCCCGTGGTATCGGATTAATCCTCACAACAGGTGGCACCGGCATCGCCGAGCGCGACGTCACCCCCGAAGCGATCCGCGGTATCATGCGTCTTGAGATCCCCGGCTTCGGCGAAGTCATGCGCGCAAGATCAATGGAGATCACGGCCAACGCGCTAATCTCACGAAGCCTCGGTGCATTGGTTGGACGCTCGCTGGTGATTGCCTTGCCGGGGAAACCTACCGGTGCGGTGGAATGCTTGGGGTTTGTTCACGGTGCCGTGGAGCATTCCGTGAAATTGGCGCAGCGGGTGCCTACTTCGTGCTAGATCACGCAAAGATTAACTTGCTTCGCAAGGGTATTCTGGCGCTGATCAAAGCTTAGAAAATCTTCAATCTGTAGACTCAAACACAGCCCTATGTGGACGACGTCCAAGCTACGACATTCCACGTTCCTAGCCTCCTTCGCCGCGAGTTCAGTGCTTTCACTCCACACATCATTCCAATCAATCACAGGTGTCTTAAAGATGGATGATCCAGAACGTTGCTTCCGAACATCGGCATAGACAGCATCGGCCTGCTCTCGATCAGTCGCACCGCGCCTCACCCTTGATTCGAGAGCAGTCGTAAATTCGAGTTCATGCCAGCGCGTCCACACCAATGACACAGATATATTTTTTGCGCGCTCAAATGCCTCCTCGGAATTTGAATCTAGAATGTAGAGGCTGAGCAAGAAGCTCGTATCGCAATAAATCATCTTACCGGTCGCTCGCATCACGGAGGCGTATGACCTCGTTGGCTAAATCGGTGGGCTTATCAGTTCCAAGTGAAGCCTGGATCGCGCGGAAGTCCGGCATGACAACCATCTCGGGTTCTGGTTCATCGTATGGCACGAGCTTGATTACCCTTTTTCCACGTCGCGTGATGACCACTTCTTCACCTGCCTCGACTTCCAGGACCAGGCGGCTCAAATGGTGCTGGGCTTCTCGGAGCGTGCTTACCTTCATTGTTTCACAATATGTTACACATTTCATTCGGTAGCAACTCCACAAAAAAGCCCCCGCCCGCAAACGCGGACGGGGGCTTTTCGTGATTCGATTACGCGAGGCCTTTTACGGTCTTCACGACGTTTGCAGCAGTCATGCCGAGTTCTTCCATTACCAGGTTGCCTGGTGCGGAGATACCGAAGCGGTCGATGCCGATGACGGTGCTGGCATACTTATACCAGAGACCGGAGACACCGGCTTCGATGGCGACGCGCTTGGTGCACTCCGCAGGGAGAACCTCCGCTTTGTAGCTATCGGACTGGCGGTCGAAGCGCTCCATGCAGGGGACGGAGACGACGCGGGTGCCGGCGCCGAGTTCCTTAGCTGCGTCGACTGCGTGCTGAAGCTCTGAGCCGGTAGCAAGCAAGATTGTCTCAAGTGTAGCGGTCTCTTTTACGAGCGTGTATGCTCCGCGGAAGACGCCTTCGCGACGCTCTTTGGCGGTGCAGCTATTCTGCGCGGGCATTCCCTGGCGGCTGAGTGCGAGGAGCGTAGGACCTTCGGTGCGCTGAGCAGCTGCGGCGAAGGCTCCGGCGGTTTCCTCGGCATCGCCGGGGCGGATCACATCGAGACCTGGGATGACGCGGAGGCCGGAAACGGTTTCCACCGGCTGGTGGGTCGGTCCGTCTTCTCCGACGCCTACGGAATCGTGGGTGAAGATATAGACGACTGGAAGTCCCGAGAGCGCGGCGAGGCGGATCGAGGGGCGAAGGTAATCAGCGAAGACGAGGAAGGTCGCATTCGATGGGCGGAAGAGGCCATCATAGGCGATACCATTGCTGATCGCGCCCATGGCGTGCTCGCGAATTCCGTACCAGATGTTTTTACCTGCGTAGTTATCGGAGCCCCAGTCGCCACCGTTTTTGATGTAGTTCTTCGTGGAGCCGTAGAGGTCTGCGGAGCCGGTGATGAAGTGAGGGATCTGCTCGGCGATGCTCTGGATCACCTCACCGCCAGCGGCGCGGGTGGCAGGAGCGGCGTCTTCAGGGAAGGTCGGGATTGTATCGATAAGGTCGCTCGGGACGACGCCGGCGATGCCATTGGCAAGCTCTTCGGCGAGCTTGGGATTGGCGGCTTTCCATGCATCGAACTTCGTCTGCCACTCGCCATAAGCGGAGAGAAGCGCAGCTTTTTTCTCAGCGAAGAAGGAGCGGACTTCGTCCGAAACGGTGAATGTCTCAGCGGGGAGGCCGAGGTGCGTGTGAGCTTCTGCTTGAAACTTAGCGCCACCTTCGCCGTGGGCAGCAGCTTTACCGGCGACCTCGGGGATTCCGCGACCGATCTCGGTCTTAGCGATGATGAGCTTTGGCTTGCCGTTATCATCCGATTTGGCTTTGGCCATTGCGGAGGCTACGGCGTCCATGTCGTGCCCATCGATCTGGACGACATCGAAACCGTATGCTTCGTAGCGGGCGGCGACGTCTTCGGACTGAGTGCGATCCGCCATGGCGTCGAGGGTGACGTCGTTTGAATCGTAGATGAGGATGAGGTTATCGAGCTTATTGTGTCCGGCGAAGGAGCTGGCTTCGGAGGCGATACCTTCCTGCATGCAGCCATCACCAAAGATAGCGATGGTGTGCGAATCAAAGATGGTGTGATCGGCAGTATTGAATTTCGCTCCAGCGATTTTCTGGCTCATGGCGAATCCCACGGCGTTGCCAATTCCCTGCCCGAGTGGACCGGTGGTGGATTCTACGCCGGGAGTTTCAAAGTTTTCCGGGTGTCCGGGGGTGCCAGATTCGTGCTGACGGAAGTTTTTCAGCTGATCCATCGTGAGCTGATATCCGCTGAGGTGAAGCCAGGTGTAGATAAACATCGAGCCGTGGCCGGCGGAGAGGACGAAGCGATCACGATTGATCCACTTCGGGGCTTCAGGATTGTAGCTGAGGGCTTCGCCCCAAAGGACGGCACCAATATCGGCGCAGCCGAGAGGGAGACCGAGGTGGCCGGAGGAGCAGGCATGTACCGCGTCGATCGCGATCCCACGAGCCTGATTGGCAGCGTTTTGGAGGGTATTTTTGTTCATCGTAATAAAAGGGAAATTTTGGAAAATTGTCGCTCAATCGCGACTGTTTTGTTACCGTTTGGCGGGAGGAGGGTCAAGGAGCGGTTCCATAGGGGGGGCTGGGGGCTGATTTCACTTTCCCTCCGCCGCGACACGCACAGCCTCCAGCATTTCCCAGCGTTCGTAGAGCGCCTGGATCGCCGTGCGTTTTTGCTCAAGATCATCACCGAGTGCGGAAAGGCGTGCGGCGTTTTCGATAATGAATTGCTGATCGCTGAGCTGCGCTTCAAGCGCATCGGCCTCGGCTTCAGCGGCGAGAATGATCTCCTCCATCCCGGCAAGCTCGGTGGTTTCCTTATAGGTGAGCTTGCGGACTCGCTCAGCTTTGGCGGCGGGAGGCGTCGATTTTTTCGAGGACGGTTTCGCCGCTGCCGCGGAAACTGCCCGGTTCCGCTCGGCGCGCTTTTGGATGTAGTATGAATAATTCCCCTCCTGCACGAAAACGCGGCCATCGCCCTCAAAGGAAACGATTCGGTCGCACACGCGATCAAGGAAATAGCGGTCGTGTGAGACCACCACGGTGCTGCCGGTGAAATTCACCACGGCCTCTTCGAGGACGCGCAGAGTCTGGAGATCAAGGTCGTTGGTCGGCTCGTCGAGCACGAGGAAGTTTCCGCCGCGGCGGAGGATCTTGGCGAGAAGGACGCGGTTTTTTTCGCCGCCGGAAAGGTGCTCGATGCGGTCGTTGATTCGATCATCTGTAAAAAGGAAGCGCTTCAGGTAACTGCGCACAGAGAGCCGCTCAGCTCCGAACTGCACGTATTCCTGTTTTCCTGCCACTTCATCGATTACACTTTTCTCAGGATCCAGCTGGACGCGGCTCTGATCCACGTAATTGAACTCGGTGCGTTTCCCGATCGTCACGCTCCCTGCGTCGGGCTTGTGATCGCCCATGATCGTGCGCAGGAGCGTCGTTTTCCCCATGCCATTACGCCCAAGCACGCCGGTGCACTGCCCTGCCTCGAAGGTAAGATCGAGACCATAAAAAAGCGGCTTCCCTGCAATACTACCCGTCACTTCTTCGAGATCTACGACGACGTTCCCGAGCTGTGGAGCAGGCGGGATGATGAGATTCATATCGAGTTCCTTCTCGGGAGCTGCGATATTTTTTACTGCGTAGAAGTTATCAATCCTTGAGCGTTGCTTCGTGCCGCGCGCCTTCACCCCGGCGCGCACCCATTCAATCTCCCTTTTCAAGAAACGCTGCCGCTTGCCCTCCACGGCTTCGGCCTGTTCCTGCCGCGCCGCCTTCGCCACGAGGTAATCCGAATAATTTCCGTCGTGCGAGTAGCAACGACCTCCAGAAATTTCGACGATTCGGGTAGCAATGTGATCCAAGAAATAGCGGTCGTGCGTCACCACGAGACACGCGCTAGATGAAGCGGCAAGATAAGTCTCAAGCCAATTAATCGATTCTGCATCGAGGTGGTTCGTAGGCTCATCAAGCACAAGAAGATCCGGTGAAGAGACAAGCGCTCGAGCCAAGGCGACACGGCGCTTTTCCCCACCAGAAAGCTGAGCCACCGAGCGCGCCGCAGGAGGCGTGCCGAGCGCACGCATCACGGTATCTATCCGAGCATCAAGATTCCACCCATCCACCTGCTCGATCTGATGCCCGAGATCATCCAGCGCCTCCGGCGAAACTGATGAGTCATTCTCGTAGGTATCCATCAACGCGATGATCGATGCCGCCCCGGCACGAACATTCGCAAGCACATCCGCAGTTTCATCCAGCTCAAACGTCTGCGGGAGGTATCCCACCACAAGCTTCTGCCGATAAGCAAGCTCTCCCGAATCCGGCACTTCTTCTCGCGCCACCATCTTGAGGAAACTCGATTTCCCGCACCCATTGCGTCCCACAAGCCCCACTTTTTCGCCAGGATTCACCGCGAGCGTCGCGCCATCGAGGATCACTTGGTTTCCGAAAGAGAGGGTGAGTTGCGAAGCGGAGAAAAGCGCGCTGGTTGCGGAGGTGTCGGCCATAGTAAATTTAAGCGGGCGCGAACCCTAGCGCTGATGACCACACCTGCACCCTCTGATAATGCAACCCATCACCATTACCGCGAGATCTCGGGCAAATCCGCTCCCTCCCTTTATTTAAAGGCAGAAAACCGCCCCCCTCAGAGTCGCATTACTGATTTGCGGTTGATAAAATTTGAATATTGAGTATAATTCCCATAAATCAGTTGTTATGCCCTCCCCTTTGAGACTTTCCATGTGCGCACTTCGCACCACAGCCTTCACGGCTATGGCGCTCTTGGTTGCCCATTCGGAAGCAGCGACGTTATCGACCACCTTCGGTTCGAATAACGGACAAAGCGGCAACATGTTCGATATCCTGACCAACAGCCAGGAAATCACACTCAACCAAATCGGCCTCAATATCCCAGCCGGAGTCTCCAACGGCACCTACCGAGTCTATTTCAAGCTCGGCACCCATGTGGGATCGGAAAACAACTCCGCCGCCTGGACGCTCCTGGATACGTTCACCGGCGTCAGCTCCGCAGGGAACAACACCCCCACCTTCGTCGATATCACCGACGTCGTCGTGCCAGCGAATACACGCATCTCGCTCTACCCCACCATCACGACCCCCAACTTTCTCGGCCTTCGCTACACCAACGGCACGGGCGTGGGCAACACAGCCTCAGCCAATGCCGATCTCACCATTTTCGAAGGCACCGGAAATAGCTTCGCCTTCGGTAGAAACTTCCGTCCCCGAGTCTGGAATGGCACCCTCGATTACACCGTCACTCCCGCCGCAGTTCCCGAGCCTGCCCGAGCAGGTCTCGCGCTCCTCGGCATCCTCACCGCCGGCACCATCCGCCGCCGCAAGAAATAGGCTTCGGGCTTAGTTTTTCTTTTTTAAAAACCGCCGCCCTGGAATCTCCAGTGCGGCGTTTTTCGTCTTAAAATATCCAAGACGAGCAGGGAAAAATGAGTCGTGGCATTCCCGAATCAACTGTAGATCCATCATCATATGCTGAAGCCGATTATTATCACACTTCTCGCTGCGCTCACCGCAAGCACCTATGCCAGCCAGCTCAAGCCAGGCGAGCCCTTCGATTACCCATCTCAAGCGTTCTATCCAGATCGCTGGATAGAGAAAGAGCTCACAGCGCCCCTCTACCCATGGGTCGGTGAAGAAATCACCCTCCTCACCCCTGGAGACAAGCTCGATCCCAAAGTCATCAGCACCTTCGTAGGCCACCTTGATCGCGGTTGGAATCTTTACCGCGAAATTGTAGGGAAAAGCCCAAGAAAAAACAAACTCTACGCAGACACCTCCACCATTGCCATCATGCCCGCAGCTGGCCTCACCTGCGGCTATGGCTGTGGATATGTCGGCTCCACCGGCATTGAAATGACTGATTTTGATCGCCACTATAAAAACGCCAAGGCTGATTCCGACCGTGTGCCCCACGCCTATTTCTACGAAATGGGCCGTAATTACTTCGTCTTTGGCAACCGCCACTCCTGCTTCACCACCGGCTTTGCCGTCTTCATGCGCTACGTCTGCATCGACTCGCTCGAAATCAAAGACATCGATCTTAATACCCGGAAGACCATCGATAAAGCCATCTCTCTCTTCGAGAAAAACGACATGACCTTCCTCGACGGCATGACCAATTTCGGAACACACGGGGACAAGGGCAACCGCCTCAAAGACTCTAGAGGCAGACAAATCGACCCCAGCGACCAAAACGTCCTCTACGCCTCCCTCATGCTCCAGCTTCGCAAAGAATTCGGAGGCGACGACTTCGTGAAGCGCTTCTACCACGAACTCCACGACGCCCCATCCATCAGACCCAAAGACACCGCCACCGCGCGCCAGCAATGCCTTTCCTTGCTCGTATGCGCATCCATTGCCGCAGAAAAGAATCTTACAAAACGCTTCACTGAAAATTGGAAGCTCCAGCTCGATCAACCAATAATCGATGCCCTCAACAAAATCGATTGGAGAATGGCCACCGCCAAAAAAGCCTTCAAGACCCTGGCCAAAGCATCCCCAAAAGCCTGATCCACCTACGCGACCTCAAGCTAGATCTTCAAAAAATGGTGGAGCGTAGCGGAATCGAACCGCTGACCTCTTCAATGCCATTGAAGCGCTCTACCAACTGAGCTAACGCCCCGAAAAAATCGAAATTCTTTAGCCTTCGCGGGCTGGGGACGGCCATAATAACCGGTTTCCTCCCCTTGCCAACAGAAATTGTAAACTCCATGAAACTCACCACACTCGCCCTACTCGGCCTCGCACTCCCCCACCTCGCCCTGGCCGAGATGAATGTCTCCAGCACCCCTTACGGCTCAATCCCAGGAGCCGGGGACGTCACCCAATGGACACTTTCAAATGGCGAAAACACCACCATCAAGCTCATCGATTTCGGTGCCACCATCACCCACATCGAGATCCCCGATAAAAACGGAATCCCGGGCGATATCGTACTCGGCTTCGATACCATCGAAGGCTACACCAGCGAGCAAAACCCCTACTTCGGCTGCACCCTAGGCCGCTACGCAAATCGCATCGCTAACGCACAATTCTCCCTCGAAGGCCAGACCTACACCCTCGCCGCAAATAATGGCCAGCACTCCCTCCACGGCGGAATGCGTGGTTTCGATAAACACATCTGGCAAGGTCGCCCCCTGAAGACCGGCCAAGGCGTCGGCGTCATCTTCACCCGCACCAGCCCCGACGGCGAAGAAGGTTTCCCCGGGAATCTTGAAGCAAGCGTCACCTACACCCTCCAGGACGACCGCTCACTCCGCGTCGATTACACCGCCAAGACGGATAAACCGACCGTCATCAGCCTCAGCAATCACAGCTACTTCAACCTCGAAGGACACAATACCGAAGGCGAAATCGGAGCCGGCCCCGGCACAGTGCTCGATCACCTCCTCAGCATCCAGGCCAAGAAACTCACCGCCACCGATCCCCAAGCCATCCCCACCGGCCAATTCATCGACACCTCCGGCACCCCCTTCGATTTCCGCATGTCCAAATCGGTCGGCCGCGATATCCAAGCGAAGCATCCCCTGCTCACCCAAAGCTCCGGCTACGACCACAATTTCGTCCTCAGCGGCACCCCCGGCGTCCTCCGCGCTGTCGCGAAACTCCGCGCCCCCCAAAGCGGACGCACCCTCGAAGTAATGACCACCGAGCCCGGCCTCCAACTCTACACCGCAAACCACCTCTCCGGCGTAAAAGGCAAATACGGCTGCACCTACAACAAACGCGACGCCCTCTGCCTCGAAACACAAAAATTCCCCGATTCCCCAAACCGCCCCGAATTCCCCACCGCAACGCTGAAACCGGGGAAAACCTGGCGGAGCACCACCGTCTTCAAATTCGGGGCGAAATAGCCTACCCCAGCCGTCACGCCCCACCCGCTAACGCCACCGCCGGAAAAGCCTGGATGCCCTCAGCAAGCGGATAGTGCCGCTCACCATTGTAAACGACGGCTGGAGCTGCCGCATCATGAACGCCCCGGAAAGGATATCGAGATACTTCCGGATCGTCGGAGCACTCACATCCAAAGAACGTGCGAGCTCTGCCGCATTGAGGTTTTGCCCGTGATAAAACGCCAGCATCTTCCAAAAACTCCCCATCGCGTGCTCCCCGACTTCACCGAGCGAAAACCCGCCCAACTCCACCGTCGCGATCCGCCCTGCGAGCGACTCCGAAGACTGCCGTAGAAGCTCGCGCGAAGCGCTCCCGAGAATCAGAAATTTAGCCCCGTTCGGCGAGCCCCCAACAAAATTTGGTGACAGTCACTAAATTTGTAAATCGAGAGCACAACTTTCAATTTGCACGCCCCTCACTCTCAACAATTCACTACGCGCTCCGCAATGCGGAAACGGCAGCAGCCATGTCCGGCGCTTTGAAGGCGCTGGTGCCCGCTACGAGGACGTTGGCTCCGTTTGCGGTGGCGGTTTTGGCGGTTTCGGCGCCGATGCCGCCGTCTACCTCGATGTGGTAGTGGTAGCCGTGTTTTTCGCGAGCGGCTTTGGCGGCGGCTACTTTGGGCATGGTCTCTTCCATGAAGGATTGGCCACCGAAGCCAGGGACTACGGTCATCACAAGAAGGAGATCAATCTGATCGAGGTAGGGCTCGACGTCCGCGAATGGAGTGGCGGGGTTTAGGGCGAGCCCTGCTTTGCAGCCTGCGGCGCGGATGCGCTTAAGTGTATCTGCCACATCGTGCTCAGCCTCTACGTGCACGGTAATATTATCCGATCCCGCTCCGATGAACCGATCGAGGAAATGATCGGGGCGAGAGATCATGAGATGGACGTCCAGGAAGACGTCGTTGGTCTCATGAATGGTCTGAACGAAGGCGGGGCCGAAAGAGATATTGTCCACAAAGTGGCCGTCCATGACGTCCAGGTGCATCCAATCGGAGCCAGCGGTGATGGCGCGGCTGATCTCCTCATTGAGGCGAGACCAATCAGCGGCGAGCACGGAGGGAGCAATGATGCGAGCGGTCGGGTCGTCGTATTTAGGCATGGGGGACGATAGCGAAGTTGTGCGAGGCGGCAATGCTGGCTAGGGAGAGGCGATGGATTTTCCTCCCGAGATAGACTTGCATAGTGACCCATTTTTTATGAGCCAGGCATTGCGCCAGGCACAAACGGCCTATCTCGCAGGCGAGGTGCCCATCGGCGCCATCATCGTGCAAGAGGGGCAGATCATCGCCCGCGCAGCAAACCAGGTGGAAACGCTCAAGGACGCCACCGCGCATGCCGAAATGCTGGCGCTCACTCAAGCCCAGAGCGTGGTGGGTGATTGGAGGCTTACTGATTGTGATCTCTATGTGACGAAGGAGCCGTGCCCGATGTGTGCGGGGGCTCTCGTTCACACTCGCGTGCGCCGCGTAATTTTCGGCTGCCCGTCTCCAAAAGATGGTGCCTGCGGCGGCTTCATTAATCTGCTGGACCAACCGACCTTGAACCACGCGGCCGAGATCGTATCTGGAATCATGGCCGAGGAATCGGCCATGCTGCTACGGACGTTTTTCCAAGAGGCGCGCGCAGGGAAGAAGCAATAAAAAAAGTGCGTGCCCGGCACCGAGGCACCGGACACGCGTTTTTACGGTCTTTCAGACCGGGTCGCGTTTTATCACGACACTCCCCGCAAGTAAGAGGTTTCAGATAAACTCAAACCTCTTACAAAACTGCGAAACAACAGAACGACTAACAGCACGAAACGTTGAATCTCCTGCTATGATTTACGAAAAACCGCTCGTAAACAAGCTTTTTACGCCTCCGGGAGCGCCCAATTCACAGAAATTTGCTGTTCGCGGCCTCCACGATCCATAAGTTTCACAAAACCATTCTGTGCACCATATTCATGCACGCATTTCGTAACTTTCACATCGAAGCAACAGTAGCGGGCAATTTTCGAAATTTCACCGGATTGCCACCAGCGAATCGCATCAAGACCATCAGCACTTTTCCCGGTGCCAAGAGTGGCTGAGGCCACGTCTTCGAGCTTGGGTCGGTAGCCGAGTTCTTGCTCGATATCCACCATGAGATCGAGGCTTACTGCCTGGGATTCAATGTCCCAGGCCGTGTAGCCTTGGAGCACAGCATAATCGAAATTGATGTGATTGTAGCCGATGACGAGATCCGCACGCACGATCTGATCGATGAGGGCATCGATTCCAGCTTCGTCGTAAATGATGTATTTGCCTTCGGCAGAGCTGTAAGTGACGCCTACGGAGACGCCCATTTTGTCTTTATTACCCCAGCCACCGACGTCGTTGGCGGTGCGTTGGGTCTCGAGGTCGAAGTAGACGAAGTCTTGCGGCATGGGGAAAGGCTACTGATTCTTGGGATCTGCAGGGGCGGATTTGGCGGCGTCCTTCATTTCATATTCTTTCACGCCAGCCTGAATTTGATCCCACATTAAGTACGCAGAAAAGGCGGTGGCAATGACTGGAATGATAATCAGTAGGGACATCCGCGCCTGGGACACGGGCTTACCGCGAACGATAGTTTTGGCACGCTCATCCCAAAGGGTGTTGCCAATCTGCTTCATGCGCACTTGCGATACGACGAGCGAGAGAAGGGTGAGCAACGGCAGTCCAAAGCCCCAGCCAAACACGAAAAGAAGGAGCGCGCGGATAAGGCTTTTACCATTGGTGGTGCGCTTGCCTTCTTCGTCAGTGATCCAAAGACCCGCGATGGCCTTCCCTGGAGTGGTGCCAAAGGTGGTGATGAGCGCAGCTTCAACGAGAAACCACGAGAGGGTAGTGAGCACCTGAAAGGCCACAATGGCGCTCTCGGAGAGCGCTTCACCGGGAGCGAAGCCCGCTGCGACACCGAGTCCCATGATGATGATCCCAAAGATCACGGAATCCGTGATCCGTGCACCAAAGCGCACCCACACGCGACGCCCAAGAGCTTCAGGGGTGAAGAGAATCGATTCCTGCTGCGGGACGTCACCAGCTTCCGGGATCGCTGGAGGAAGGATTCCGCGCTCGGCAGCCTCGTCGATGGAGGAGGCGGGAGTTTCCGGCGCAGCCTGAGGATCAGACGCCTGGCTTTCAGTTTCTGGGATCGCGTCGCGGAGGGATTCGATCTCACTAAGCGGCTTCCAGGAATCGAGACCTTTGTGCCAACCAGAGTCGGTGACCTGAAATTTTCCGGCGGCGATCATGTCGCGCAATTCGAAAATGCGGTGCGGCCCGGACTGCTCGCCCTGGTGAATGACAAATATTTCCATTAATGACTAGAGGTTGCGAAGCGCTTTGGCGGGATCCACACGCGCTGCAAAAAGTGCAGGGATCAGAGCGGCAAGAGTGCAAAGAACGAAGGCTCCTACAGAGATGATGACGAGATCTTTCGGCAAAATCCGCGCCGGAATTTCGACGAGACCGTAGACGCCGGAATCGAAAATTTGGAAGTTGGTAAGCTTCTGGATGCCTTCACGGATGGTATTTCGCTGGTGGAGGATAAGACCGCCGAGACCCAAACCGCACATAATTCCAATGACACCGACGACCATCCCCTGGGCGAGGAAAATCCAAGCGATCTGATTCACATGGCCACCAAGCGCGCCAATCACACCGATGTCCTGCCGCTTCTGCACGGTGACGGTGATCATGGTGACCATGATGGAAAAGCCAGCAACGAAGAGAATGATGAATAGAACGAAATACATCATCGTGCGCTCCATGGCCACGGCATTGAACCATTGCTGGTGCCGCTCCATCCAAGTGGTGACACGCCATTCCGGCGGGGTGACTTTGATCATCCCCTCTACGTATTCACCAGCACGGTAGGCGTTTTCAGTGACGACGCCGATGCCATTCACCGATTCTTCGAGGCCCGCGATGTGTTGCGCATGGTGCAGGGGCAGGATGATGATTTCACCGTATTGTAGGCTACTGAAGATCGCACCGATCTCGAGTTCGAGCGGGAGCACGGCTTCATCGCTGACGACTTCCATCGCTTTCCGCGCCGCTTCTTCATCCCCGCGCTCACGCGCTTCCTGCGATTTCTGAGCAGCTTTCACAAGATCCCGCAGGCTTCGTGGCGAGACGACGGTGATCTTATTTCCGATGGAGAGGCCGAAATTATTCGCGATGGCGGAGCCGATCACAATTTTATCGCCACTGAGATCTACGGTGCCTTTCGGATTTAGCTTATTGAGTTGCTCAAGACGCCAGGTGTCGTCGGCCCGAAATCCGATGGCCGCGGCAGAAGTCGGCTCGCCTCCAATCTGGAGAAACGCAGGAGTACTCACATAAGGCGAGACGGCAGTGACGCTTTCGAGCCCCTCAAGGCGCTCCGCGAGATCCTCCCACCCATTTCCGGTAGGAAAACCATCTTCATCAAGAAAACCGCTAAATTGAGTTTCGAGCGTCACGTGAGGCTCGAAGCCAAGCACAGTATCTTTAATCCGTTTCTCAAAGCCCGCCATCACCGCAATCACCACCATGAGCACGGTGACGCCAAGACACACACCGATCACCGAGAGCAACGTCATGATCGAGACAAACGTACGTTTCGGCTGGAGATAGCGAAGAGCGATGAAGAAGCTGAAGGGCATCGGGAGAAACCGCATTTTCTGGCGGCGGCGGCCATCCTAGCGCGCAGGTCCCCGACACGCCAGGACGATCCGCACCCTTGCCGGATTCAACTTCGACGCCTATAAAATCCCAAGATGCCCACTGCCTGCCACGCCCTCATCGAAGAATTTGTCGATCTGCTCGATACCCCCGCGCCTTTCGCGCGCTTCCGCGCCGGATTCGGCCTCGTTTTTAACGTCTGGAAACGCCGCGCCCAAATGCACGAAGACGATGGCCTCGACGTCTCCGGGTTTCACCCGAAGCTCATCGCAAACGGCCAAAACGGCGAAGCTCTCCGCCACCTCCGCCTCCACTCAGGCTGCATACTACTCGGCCCCTTCGGCTGGCCAATGTCCATCGGCATGGATCTCATCGATCAACTCCAAGCCCGCTCCGGCCGCCCAGAATCCATCACCGAATGCCGCGATAATATTGCCGGCCGAGAAACTGGCCACCACCTCATCTCCGCATTTGCCGGCGAAATCAGCCGCGACGTCCTCCGCCAACTCCTCTACGCCGAACTCGGCGACCCGAGCTAATGCCCGCCGATACCGCAGCAACCGTCGTCTTAGTCAGCGGCGGCATGGATTCCGTCGTCGCCCTCCACCACGCCGCCGCCACCGGCACCGTCCTCGCAGGGGTCAGCTTCGACTACGGCTCAAAGCACAACCACCGCGAAATCCCCTTCGCCAAAGCCCACTGCGCAGATCTCGGCCTCCGGCACGAAACCGTCTCCCTCGGTTTCATGGATCAGCTCTTCACCTCCGATCTCCTCAAATCCGGCGGCGAAATCCCCGACGGCCACTACGAAGAGCTCTCCATGAAGCAGACGGTCGTTCCGTTCCGAAATGGCATCATGCTCGCCATCGCCGCCGGCTTCGCCGAAAGCGCTGGAGCCACCTCTCTCACCATCGCCGCCCACTCCGGCGACCACGCAATCTACCCCGATTGCCGCGAACCCTTCATGGCCGCCATGGCCTCCGCCATCACCGAAGGCACCTACGAAAAAATCGCCCTTCTCCGCCCCTTCATCGATCAGCGCAAAGAAGACATCGCCGCCCGCGGAGCCGAGCTCGGCATCGATTTCAGCAAGACCTACTCCTGCTACAAAGGCGGAGAGCTTCACTGCGGCACATGTGGCACCTGCACCGAGCGCAAAGAAGCCTTCTCACTCGCCCGCCTCGTGGACCCCACCACCTACGCATGCTGATCTCCGAAATCTTCTACTCCGTCCAAGGTGAAGGCACGCTCACCGGAGTCCCCTCCGTTTTCGTACGCACGTCAGGGTGCAATCTCCGCTGCCGCTGGTGCGACACCCCCTACGCCTCCTGGAAGCCTGAAGGCAAAACACTCTCCCCCGCCGAGATCCTCAGCACCGTACGCTCCCACTCCCCAGCTCGCCACGTCGTCCTCACCGGCGGCGAACCCATGATCGCCCCCGAGCTCCCAGAATTGTGCGCCCTCCTCCGCACCGAAGGCTTCCACATCACCATCGAGACCGCAGGCACCATCGCCCCCTCCGGCATCGCCTGCGACCTCGCCTCCATCAGCCCAAAGCTCGCAAATTCCACACCACACGAAGGCGAAATCGACGCCACCTGGATCGCCCGCCACGAAGCCACCCGCTACCAGCCAGAGATTATCGCATCCTGGCTCACCCACTACGAGACGCAGCTCAAATTCGTCGTCTCCAGCGAAAGCGACCTCACCGAAATTACCGCCCTCGCCCTCCCCGCAGACCGGATTTTACTCATGCCCGAAGGCACCACCCCACAAGCCCTCGCCGCCAAGACCACCTTCGTCGTCGAAGCCTGCAAGCGCCTCGGCTACCGCTACTGCCCACGCGTCCACATCGATCTCTTCGGCAATACCCGCGGCACCTAGAGCGCGTCACTCTCCCGCGCCATCACCTCCATCTCCCACTTCCCCGCATCGATGGAATGCACCTTCTCCCGCAGCCGCGTCATCACGCGATGCTTCGCTACCCCCACCGCATTCTTCGACATCCCGAGATCCTCACCCACCGCCTCAGCACTCCGATGCTCAAGCGCAGTCCCCACAAACGCGTCCCAAATCCGCTCCGCAAACTCCCCCTTTATCTTCTCCAGAGCCCAGCCCATCAGCTGATTCTGATAATCCTTCTCCCAACGTTTCGCCTCCTCCTCCCGCGGCTCAGATTCCAGCGACTCAAGCACCTCCGTATCCGACACCGTATCCGGGCGCCTCGATTTTTTCCGAAAATACGTACTGATCGCATTCCGCACCGCCGTAAACAACCATCCCTTAAATTTCCCCTTCTCCGGATCGTATTCGAAATTCACCATCGCCAGCGACACCGAGCGCATCACATCCTGCACAATATCCGAAGCATCGGCATGAGCCAAATCACGCTTCTTACAATAATTGTAAAGAAGCGGCGTGTAAATCTCCACGAATTCCTCCCAAGACCCCTGATCCTCGCGATCACGCAGCCGTAGCAGCAAAGTCTCGCGAGTCAGAATCTCAGTGTGCATTCCACAAGATAAGAGAGACTCCACCGGATATCACCTAAATATACGCGCCTCTCCCCACCCGCTATCACATGAAATATTGTTTGGGTGCATCACGTTTTGACGACAAGATTCCTTCCCCTTTTCAATGAAAAAACTCCTCTTCTTCACCGCTTCGGTTCTCATCGCAGCCGCGTATCACACCTCTGCCACCGACCTCCCCGGTCCGAAAATCCAGACCACTATCACCTCGATCGAAGAGCAGCGGGAAGAAAAAAAACGCCCCTCCTACCAACAGCCGAAAAACCTCTCCAGCTCCGAAGCGCCCACCACCACGCTTCCCCTCAAACCCACCAAAGGCGAAAAAATCGTCTTTTTAGGCAATAGCCTCGCCGAACGCATGGAGCACTTTGGCCACTTTGAAAGCGCGCTCCACGGCACCTTCCCCCAGGCCGAAATCACCTTCCGCAATATGGGCAAGCCTGGCCATACCCCCGCCTTTCGCCCAGAAGCAGGCACTAAAAACCCCTGGGCTTTCCCCGACGCTAAAAAATTCCGCCCCGACATCCGCAGACACCTCGGCAAAGGCCACTACCCAAGCGCCGATGAATGGCTCACCATCCTCGAAGCCGATACCATCATCGCCTTCTTCGGATTCAACGAATCCTTCGACGGCCCCGACATGGCCGATAACTTCAAGGCCGAACTCGCCGCCTTCACCGACCACACCCTCAGCCAAGGCTACAACGGCCAAACCGCCCCCTCCCTCGTCCTCGCCACTCCCATCGCCGTCGAAGAACGCAAAGACTTCGCACTCCCCGATGCCGCCGCACGCAATGCCATCCTCGCCAAATACGCCGACGCCGTAAAGCAGGTCGCCGCTGAAAAAAATGTCGGCTTCATCGATCTCTTCACCCCCACCAAAGATCTCTTCGAGAAATCAACCGAAGCCCCCCTCACCATCAATGGCATCCACCTCGGCAACGAAGGCTACAAAGCCCTCGCAGGCATCCTCATCAAAGATCTCTTCGCCAAAGACCTTCCATCCAAAGCAACGCCCCTCCTCGAAGAAGCCATCGTCGAGAAATCTTGGTTCTGGCGCAACGACTACCGCATGCTCAATGGCGTCCACGCCTACGGCCAGCGCTGGGCTCCCTACGGAAACTTCAACTACCCCGAAGAAATCGAAAAAATTCGCCAAATGACCGTCCTCCGCGACGAAAACATTTGGAAAGTCGCCCAAGGAAAATCCACCTCCCTCTCCGTCAACGACGCCTCCACCCGCCCACTCACACCAGTCACCACCAACTACGTACCCTCCGAAAAAAACGGCACCCCAGACTTCCTCATGGAGGAAGAAGCCCTGAAAAAATTCGATCTCCCCGAAGGCTATAAAATTTCCGTCTTCGCCACCGAGCAAGAATTCCCCAACCTCGGAAACCCCGCCCAAATCCGCTTCGATAACAAAGGCCGCGTCTGGGTCTCCACCGTCCCAAGCTACCCCCACTACAAACCCGGCAGCGAAATGCCGAACGACAAACTCCTCATCTACGAAGACACCGATGGCGACGGACGTGCCGATAAAGAAACCGTCTTCGCCGATAAGCTCCACGTCCCCATCGGATTCGAAATCGCCCCCGAAGGCGTCTACATCTCCGAAGAGCCCTACCTCACCATCCACAAAGACACCGATGGCGATGACCGAGCAGACACCAAAGACTACCTCCTAGATGGCTTCGACTCCCACGACACCCACCACGCCATCTCAGCCTTCGATCAAGACAACGGCGGAGCAATCTTCATGTGCGAAGGCCGCTTCCTCCACTCCCAAATAGAGACCCCATGGGGTCCCCAACGCATGACCGATGGCGGCGTCTGGCGCTTCGATCCCCACTCCTGGAAAGTCGAGCGTGTCATGCAAATGGACGTCTCCAATCCCTGGGGCGTCGCTCACGATGAATTCGGCCAGACCTTCCTCAATGACGCCTCCGGTGGAGATCAACTATGGATGGCCGCCTACTCCGTAAAATTGCCTCACAGCGATGAAATACGTAAAGTCGAAAAATTCAATTACGAGCACAACATCCGCCCCAGCTCCGGCAACGAATTCCTCCACTCCCGCGCCTTCCCCGATGAAGTCCAAGGCGATTACCTCTACGCCAACACCATTGGCTTCCTCGGCATCAAACAATTCGATACCGTAGAAGACGGCACCGCAATCAGAGGCAAGCACCGCCAAGACATGATCCAATCCTCCGATGGAAACTTCCGCCCCTGCGACCTCCGCATGGCTCCCGATGGAAGCATCTACTTCGTCGATTGGCACAATACCCTCATCGGCCACATGCAACACAGCGCCCGCGACCCACTGCGCAATTCCGTCTACGGCCGAATCTACAAAATCACCTACGAAGGCCGTGATCTCGTAGAGCCCCCCAAAGTCGCCGGAGCAGATCTAGATACCCTCTTTGAAAACTTCAAACTCCCCGAGCTCAGCGCCCGCAAGCGAAGCCACAAAGAGCTCCGCGGCCGCGACGCCAAAGAAGTCATCACAAAAGCTCACGCCTTCGCCAAAGCCAACTCCGAAGCCCCCCGCCTCACCCTCGAATCCCTCTGGGCCACCTGGGGCCAGCAACAACCTTCGGTAAAACTCATCGAGCAATGTCTCGCCACCACCGATCACCGCGTCCGCGCCGGAGCCACCCGCGTCATCCGCCACTGCCTCCACCTCCTCGATCCCGCAGACATCGAGCGCTTCCTCATGAAAGCCGCCGCAGATGCCCACGGCCGCGTCCGTCTCGAAGCACTCTCCGCCTCCACCTGGCTCAGCGAAACCCATCCTGAGACCGGAGCCAAAATCCTCCTCACCGTCGCATCACAAGAAACTGATAAATGGATTCGCAACGCCCTCAACGTCTCCATGCGTCTCATGAAGCCAGCCGTAATCGCCACCATTGAAGCTGGCACCATAAAGAAAGAAGACGTCAAAGACTACGATCAACTCCTCGCCATGAAGCTCCCCGGCGCACCTAAGCGGAAAAACTACATGACCGACTCCGTCAAAAAAGCCCGGAAGAAAGACCGCAGCTTCAAATCCCAATACAAGCTCGGCCTCCAGGTCTTCCACGAAGAAGGCTCCTGCGCCACCTGCCACATGGAAACCGGCCAAGGCCTCGCAAGTATCTATCCACCCATCGCAAACAGCCCCTGGGTCACCGACGACAAAGAGCGCCTCATCAAGCTATCCCTCCACGGCATCTACGGAGACATCACCGTAAACGGCGTCGATTACCTCACCGCAAAAGGCGTCCCACCAATGACCGCCGTAGGCGCAATGTTCAGCGATGGCGAAATGGCAGCCGTCCTCACCTACGTCCGCAACAGCTGGGGCAACGAAGCCGATCCCATCACAGCCGAAGAAATAAAGAAAATCCGAGCCGCCACCAAAGACCGTAAAATCTTCTACACACCCGAAGAACTCATCAAAGAGCACCCCTTCCCCGAAGGCATCAAATCGATCCCCACCGCAGCAAAATCAGAAAGCTAATTTTGCCGCTAGGCAAACACGAAAAACCCCGGATTCCTCCTCAGGAACCGGGGTTTTTCTTTTACTCCGGGAAACCTACTCTTCCTCTAGACGGTAGTAACGGGCTGAGCCGCCGCCTTGGCCGATAACATCGCTGAGGCGGATCGAGCCTTCTTTAAGCCCGGTCTGGCCGGGAAGAGCAGTCCAATTTTTTAGGTCGGTGCTGGTAGTAATGCGATAGGTAGCTTCGCCGGCGGGGTCGATGGTAAAGACAAGGTCATCACCTTCTTGCTCAACCCCAATCTTGGGATCTCCGGCGGTAGAGCTACCAGTAACGACTCCTGAAATCGCGAAGGTGTAGGAGGGCGTGTCCGCATCATTCGTGATGATACGGACGGTGGCGCGTTTATTTCCAGGCGCGCTATCGGAATCAAGCCGAATGGAAAAGTTAGCCGTTCCATTAATTCCTACCGTTGAGGGCGGCGAGGAGGTGACGGTGAAGCCGGAGCCGGTAAGTTCGATACCACTTCTAATGGTAAGAACTTCCTGTGGGCTGTTGTTCCGAATCTGGAAAGTGCGGACTATCGCAGGCTGGCCGGAACCAGTTTCGCCGAAGGCCGTGCCATCCTGGGAGCGAGGACTAGCATCTCCGCTTTCGATCGAGCGTCCATCAAGGCCAAAGACAACAATCTCCGCAGTGCTGGCTGGATCGGTGCCGATTCCACTCACCCCGAAGCTAAAGGTCTGCGTATCGCCAGATGTATTGGTGACGATATTGAAAGCAGCATTATTATTTCCCACAACCTCGGGATCAAAGATGATACGAAACTCATCCTCTTCCCCTGGAGCAATTTCGGGAACGATGCCATTGGTCGCGAGTTCCGCAAAATCAAAGGATCCTGATTGCGGCCCAACGAAGCCAGTACCGTTGGATGCGTTCCGGATATTGAGTGCTTTATTGCCAGTATTGCGGATGACAAAGGTGCGGGAGTTTGCCCCGCCATTGACTGGGACGGGATCGAAGAGCGTCTGGTTTTCAGCACTGGGAATTGCTTGACCATCGAATATCTGCTGATCGAGATTTTCCCCACCGTAGACTTCGATAACAGGCCCGCTGCCGGTGCCAGCGACACGATAGGTATAGGGGTTTTCCTGATCAGGATCATTACTATTAATCGTGATCGTGCTGGTGCGGCGACCAGCATTCTGCGGGGTGAAGGTAATAGTGAATTCTTCACGGAGATTTCCTCCACCAGCGATACTGCTGATTGAGCTAGTTACGGAAAATTCTGGGTTCGAGCTAGTGATACTGGAAACGGTGAGAGTATCATTACCTTCATTTTCGATACGATAGCGGCGGGTGTCGGGAGTGTTAATATCGACGTCACCGAAGTCGGTAGCATTGAAATTTTCCGTGCCGGTGCCGCCATCGGGAATTTCATCGAAGCTGCCATTGCCTCGGCCATCAACCTGAATATTCGGGGTACCCGTGGCAACGGCACGGATGGCAAAGCTGTAGACGTCGCGTCCGGCGCGCTGATCGTCGGTAGTGATATTTACAGTGGCATTGAAGGTACCGGCGGTGTCGGGGCTGAAGGTGATGGTGAAATTATCGGAACCACCATTAGAGACGTTATTTACCGAAGAGATACTGAAGGGTGAACCTGCGGGGCTGATCGAGCCATTTCCAAGATTGAGGGTGTCGGTGCCTCCGATGTTCCGCGTCTGGAAGGTACGGGTGATGGTATCGGAGCCGTCGGCATTAATAGAGGCTCCGAAGTCCGTGTTGTCAGCAGTGGTAGGAGTGGTGTCTCCATCGTTGATTGTATTGCCGAAACCCGTTCCGCCGCGAACGGACATATTTGAGCCGGTGCCGGTGGCGCTAAGTGCGTAATTGAACTGAGCGTCGCTAGGATCATTGCTGTTTATCCGGACAAACGGGGTGACGCCTCCGAATTCGGTAGGTGTGTAGCGGACGCGGAATTCATCCCGAGCGCCGGGGGCGAGCGAAGTCACGAGGCTCACGAACTGAAATTGAGAGCCACCGACACGAGATGTGCTCGCGATGATGAGCGTCTGATCGCCAGTATTCGTCATGCGAAAGCGCTCTTCGCGGAAAGTGCCCAGAGCGACATTGCCAAAAATTGTAGCATCGCGCGCAGCGGGAGATTCCCCATTTGTAAGCGTAGCCCATGGATCCACCGGATTCGCATCACGACGGGATTCGATCCGAATTTGTGGGGCAGCAATGGTGGTGCCTAGCGTAAGAATGCTGGCAAGGAAGGCGAGAGAGCGACTTTTGAGATGCATGGTAGGGAGTGAATTGATTATCTATTCACTCCCTTCTAGTCACCCTAGCGGGCGAGATTTCGGCGTTTCTCAGAAAATGTGACTTTTCTCATGGAGTAGAATTACGCTCGATACGGTAAAAGAGTGCTCCTTGAGCGAACGGACGCAAGGGGATGAAGGCACTCCCTTTCCGTAGAGTGTCGGGAAGCTGCCAGGTCACGAGATCCGTAGAAAAGGTGAGATGATCATCAATCCCAAGTGGGGCGCTGAGTTCGAGCAACGGCGTAGAGAAAAGACGGCGAATATTAATAATGGACGGAAGCCCTGCGTCTAACTCAAAAGCTCCAGTATCACTAGTGGTGCCGAGCACAGCGATATTACGAGGATAACCACGTTGGTCGTATGCGGGAAAACGAGATTCAATTCTAAAGTCCAAAGAATCCACTAGATCACTGTCGGCAATGAGGGCATGGGTGCGGCTACGCCCACCGTTGTCAGAAAGCGGTGCGAGGGTCACATTAACATTAGTGCGATCGGCTGGCGCATCGAACCCTTGGGAACTTACCATGGAAGTAACGTTTCCACCAATAGATACAAACTGCTGCGAGAGGCTACTCGCATCAATGCCTTCTAGGATTAGGCAACGAAATCCAACGAACCGAGAACCTTCACCAAGTAGAATTGCGGAAGCTCCTGAGGTATCTGATGAATTTTCCGCGAAGGTGCAAAAATCAACAAGAAGGACAGTGCCCGATCCGGATGTGAGGGCGGCACCAGAGGCAGCAGAGCGGTTTCCTGAAAAGGTGCAGTTTGAGAGAAGTAGCTGCTCGCCAAGAGCGGCGACGGCATTGAAATTCCCGGTGATGAGAGAATAGGCAATAGCCGCATTTCCACTTTCCTGAAGCAATGCCCCGCCTTGGCCTGAGCCTCCACTGAGTTCGAGCCCGAAGAGACTCAAGTGCGCCTCTGCAGTGGCACGAAAGAGCCGGATCGTGCCGTCCCCAGATAGAGTGACCCCAGGATTAGTGCCTGTAGCGTCGATCACGAGCGTTTTGTCGATCGGTATCTCAGAGGCGAGTTCGATCGTTGCTCCCCCAAGCGTTTCGGCAAATTGGATCGTTGCCCCAGGTGGCGCGGTGGCGATCGTTTCGCGCAGCGAGCCCACGCCGCGATCCGCTGTGTTAGTTACAAAAAGGGGCGGTGAAGTCTCGAAGGCACCAATGTCAATTTGAGCTCCGGCGATACGTGGAGCGCCGCGTCCATCGGTGCGCAGAGGTAGAGGAAGGCCGGGCTGGCCACCGGCAATGGCTGGGCTACCGGCGAGTGGTGGGTGAATCGGAGTACCGCGTGAAGAATCAACACTGGCAAAGACGAGAGGCCCTAAATTAGCCACGCAATAGGGTAAGTCGGAAGAGAGAGGTTCGGAAAAACCGGCGTCGTCAGTAATATTATAGCCAAGCGAAACATTACTGGAGGAAAGACTCGAAAGATTGCCGGACGTTTGGTTGCCCTGAAAAATCGTATGGGTCACTACAGCACCAATGGCAGCGAGACCCGCAACGCCATCGAAACTGGAATTACCGGCGAACGTGCAGTGACTTACGGACACACTTGCACCAACCGCAAAAACACCCCCTCCTCCTAAGCCCGCGACGTTGCCAGAAAAAGTGCAGCCGATGAGTTCGAGAGTGCTACCAACTGCTGCACGAAGCCCCCCACCGAGACCGCCAGCAAGATTGCGTCCAAAAGTACTATTGTAGACGACAGCTGTAGCACCATCCTCCAACGAGAGTCCCCCTGCACTGCCGGTGCGGTTAAGATTTGCCGAAAGATAGCAAGCTTCCAGGGTAGCCGCGCCAGAAACGACAAGTCCCGTGCCACGCGTATCCTCTACATCCACGAAATGCAGTGCACAATCGGCTCCCGCAGTAATGGAAATGCCTGCGCCGAGACAATCTTCGAGGATCACACAAGAAAGTGCTCCTGTCGCGTTAGCGATGATCCCCGCCGTAGCGCCAAGACCATCGATAGTGACGGGACCGACCAGTGAAAGCGGGCGAGCAATTGTAAGAGGTGCTTCCTGTGTCAGAGCTAGGATTTCCCCAGAAAGTTCGGGTGCGAGACGGATCGCAGATCCTGCCGGGGCATCCCGGAGCGCCTCGCGGAGTGACATTTCAGCTCCCACCGGATTATCTTCCTGGTCTTCTAGCGTGGTCACTTCCACGACCGGCGGACGAAAATGAACGGCACGAGCGAATGCCATAGGAGAAGTATTTGCCCCACAGTCCCCCCCTATCGGCGCGGCAAGCCCTCCACCAGTGCTTGATTGCTGAATCCCAGTGGTTCCAGAAAAACCACCAGTGCCTCCCGGCGCGGTGGCAACCGATTGGATGAGAATATCGAAGCTATCAGCGAGGATCGCTTGAAAGCTAAACGATTCTGAACTCTCAGCCACCACGATCCCACTCCAAGTGAAGACGTGTCCACCACCCGGAATATCAGTGCGACCTAGATCCTGAAGATATTCGTAATGCACGCTGCCTCCAGGAGCAAAATCGAGATCGCCATGCATCGCATAAATTCTTGGGGCGTCGGCACCACTATCAGGCACCTGAGGAAGTGGGCAATCGGGCGTCGCGTCGCTGACCGCCAAAGGATCCGTGGTGAGATAGCCAAATTTCGACACGTAGAGCGTCGGATATACTTCGCCGTAAAAGACAAATGGTCGGGCGAGTGTCACCTCCTCAAAGACAACACTCGAATCATCAGCAGAGAGTAATTCAGTCGCACGCAGCCCCGGCTCAATCTGCAAAAATTCTGGTCCATCTACCTCTTCTGAATCAATCCAAGTGTAGCCGAAAGCATCAGGCCCGTCAGTTGCGGCACATACTAGGGAGTGGAAAAGCAAGACAGACGCGCCGAGTAGAGTAAATATTCTTATCATTGTAAAAGAAGTGGTGAAGCTTTTCGCAAAGAGATTAGAGGCCTTTGTCATACCCTACAAATCCCAAATGCCAAGAGGACAACTAATCACTGGGAAGCGGCGGCACTGGAAATTCAGAAATTGACAAGACCTGCCCCCCTTCACCACCAATCACAACATTGCTTCCCTCTCCCATAAAGCGATTTTCTCTAAGAACCCAATAGATATGCTCTATTGATTCGGTGAGCAGGATACCTTTCGAGAGCGCCAACGGGCAATCCGTTAAATCGAAATGGAGTGCTGTGTCACCTATCGCTCGCTCAACTAGATAAGGAGCCGTAACTCGCGTCTTCTTCATTCCTAAGCTAACCACACTTCCCGGCGGTAACTTTTCGCCAAGCGAAAGAATCCGCGAAGCCTCCACCGTGCTCTCTCTCATTCGAATCCCTGGACGCACAGACTCTTCTCCTTCCCCACGAACAACCCGAATGAAATCGCCCCCACCAAGAAAGATCCTCGTCCGCTTCATATCTAGCGAAGCATTTCCACTATAAGTTAAGGCACGGTGCGAAGGCGTAGCAGGCTCGCCCCCAGCAATAAGAAATTTTGAATCACGAAGGCGGAGGTGACTGCCATGCTGCACAAGAATCCCTCCCCGCTGCCCTTCTGGATGCAGCAGGAAACCGATCTGCGAAATGCTCAAGTCACTCGCCGTCGTGATCGCCGGGATATCCGGGGAAACAGCTTCGATATAAGCACTACGAGTGCCCTGAGTTGGGGTGAGCGTGAGAGGTTTCCCCGCAGGAATCTCAATTCCTTCCAAGCAATGCGGCTCGCCATCAGGAAGCCCAATGTGCCCACCCGGCGGGGCATGAGCAATAGCCGCCGCAAGGTCGGAAAACGGCATCTTGGTGCCATTAACCTCAAAGATACGTGTCGCCCCAACAACAGCAGTCGACGGAGGAGCCACCGGCGGTCGGAAGTGCGTTGCGTGGACGAACTTAAACGGCACGTAGCCCCCACAGATCGTACTAAGAGCAGATCCCGAGCCCGATTCCTGAATACCCGCGCTTGCGCGAAAACCGGTGACCCCCGTCGAAGATCCGACCTGAATTAAGATATCTCCAGTATCGAAAAGCACCGCAATCAGCGAAATGGTCTCGCCCCGCCCACCAGGAACCGAAAGATTTTCCCAATGAAACACATGACCTCCACCCAGAATCGTAGAGTGATAGACTTCATCAAGCCGAATGTAGCAAACCCGCGTCTCCTCGGTGAACTCGTAATTCCCTTGGTAGCATGAAACACGGGGGACATCGGAGCCCAAATCCGGTATTACAGGGAGCGGGCAATCACCGGTGTAGTCCGTGCCATTGTCATCACTCCCCATAGCTAGATAACAATACTTAGACATCACGACAGCGTCGTAAATTTGCCCGTAGAAAGGAAAGGGAGGATCCAACGCGATCTCTTGAGCGACCTCTCCATTTTCAAGTAATTTCGCGTTCTTAGCATCGAGGGAGAATCCTTGGTAGCGCGGACCACCAGGATCCAGCGCGTCCCTCCATGTATAGCCAAAATCATCCGGCCCCTGGTCTACGGCTTTTCTCGCCGCCACCATCTCAGCCATTGGCGAAAGCGACGTCCTTTTATAAATCGCCACTAAAGCAATCACAAGACTTACCACCGATAGAACACCGGCCATCACCACCCACGGCAGCTTACTCCGTCGCCTCGGCGGAAGTATTTTTGCCACGAGAGCCTGATTAAGCTCCTCCGCACTTGGAAACCGCTTCGCTGGATCCTTCGCGAGCAATCGCGTGAAAATATGCGCAAGCCAAGGCTCTAAGTCCGGATTTAGATCCCTTGGATCGCGAGGCTCCGCCACCGCCACATTCTGGAGCACCGCCGTACTCGTATTCCCAGGAAAAGCCTGCTTCCCAGTCGCACAATGATAGAGAACGGATCCAAGGGAAAAAAGATCGCTTCGCCCATCAAGTAAGTGGCCTGCCGCCTGCTCAGGGGACATATAATGAGGGGTGCCCGAGATCATCCCCGCATAGGTAAGCGAGGGATCCCCCGCGCTACGAGCGATACCGAAATCACATACCCAGAGTTTTTCACCGTCGCGGCTTAGGAGGATATTCGCAGGCTTAATATCGCGGTGCACAATCCCCACCCCATGAGCCGCACCAAGCGCGGAAGCTGTCTTGCTCGCAATACTAGTAAGCTCCGCCGTAGAAAATTTCTGCCCCGAATCGATTGCGTCCTGTAATGTCCCACCTGCCACATAACGCATCGCGAAATACGGCACCGCTTCCGCGTGCACGCTATAAATTGGCAAAATATTTTCATGCTCTAGCTTCGCCGCCGCCTGCGCTTCGCGAAGAAAACGCTCCCGCGCCGTCGCGTTCGTCGCCAAGGCCGGTGAGAGCACCTTGAGCGCAACAGCCCGTGCCAATTCCGTATCCTGCGCCTTAAGGACAATCCCCATTCCACCCATAGCCACCACCTTTTCGACCTCATAACTTCCCAGTATTCCGAGTATTCCCTCCCCGCCCGGCGTCACTACCTCCCGCCACGAATCTTCGTGTAACCTTGGCCTCCCTCCTGATGCCCCCCTCTTGATTTTTGCGATCAGCTTCTTCACCGTCGGAGCCACATCCTCCGAAAGAATTTCGCTATCGAGCGATTCATCCAATGGAGGTTTCGCTTCAAAATAACGCTCAATCGCCTCCGCTTCCTCGCGCCCCAGCTCGCCCGCCAACCACAAATCGACCCTTTCCATGTCGGGCTCATATTCTGGTGGGGTCTCTTCGGGCATACAGGCGGTTTACCAGGTTTTACCATACTGCCCCGAAAACATTACCGAATTTCTACCCCGAAGTTCGAGACCCCCTGCAAAACTCTAAAAACCTCTTTCCCGCATGCGACAGAGCCTTCCCGCGCCGCTTCATCACCTTAATCGATCGGCGCGGCTCCGGATCCAGCGACACAATCACCACCTTTTTCGCCCGCGCCTCATCCAGTGCACTGTGCGGCACCACCGCGATCCCCTGCCCACCTGCCACGAATGCCAAGAGCGTCGCAAGCTGCTCACATTCCACCCCCGTCTCATCGGTTCCCGTAGGGCACACCTCCACCGTCTGATCCCGCAAGCAGTGGCCTGCACGCAAATGCATCACCTCTTCCGGCGGCACATCCGCCAGTGCTACCGCCTTACTCCCCGCAAGCGCATGACCCTCCGGCACAGCAAGATAGAGCGCCTCATCATAGAGATCTTCTAAATGCACCGACCTTCCGGCACCCGCCGCCTTCGTCACGTCGCTCACAATCGCCAGCTCAATATCTTCTGAAGAAACCGCCTGCACCAGCTCCGCCGTTTCCGCCTCTCGGATCTGAAACCCCACATCCGGGTGCTCCGCACGAAATTTCATCAAGAGCCCCGGAAGAAAATACGGCCCCACAGTAGGAATCACCCCCAAGCGCACCGCTCCCGAAAGCGGTCTCCCCTTCTCAGCGAATTCCTCCAGAATCCCATCCGCCTCTTCCACCACACTTGCCGCCCGATCTCGAAGGTTACGCCCCGCGTGAGTCAGCTCCACGCCCCCCGGCTTCCGGAGGAAAAGCGGCTCTCCAAGCTCCGATTCAAGATTCTGAATTTGCTGGCTCAGCGACGGTTGCGAAATATGACAGCGCTCTGCGGCACGAGTGAAATTACCCATCTGGGCGACTGCTAGAAAATAGCGAAGTTGGCGAATTTCCATGGATCTATTGAGAGGAATTGAGCCTATCACCCCACAACTCCTCCAGCAATAGGCAAAACCTATCACGCCCGATACGCAAGCCCCACACAGATTACAAACACCCAAAGAATAAGACTTGACCCACCTACCAAAAACACCACATCCTCACCGTCCACAAAATATCCAACTTCTTTATACACAACATCATGAAATCCCCCGCACTCATGGTCGCCACCGCTCTCACCAGCGCAACGACAGTCTTCGCCGGTTCCTCGACTTCCGACGCAGCCCCTCCAATCCCCCTCACCATCGAGCAACCCATCTCCCTCTGGGAAGTGACCGCAGCCGCAGGCCTCGGCCTCACCTCGGGAAATAGCGATACCCTCGCAGCTTCCGCCCAGATCCTCGCCACCTATGTCACCGACAAACGCGAGTTTTACACCGGAGCCGATTACTTCTACAGCGAGACCAACGGCGAAGAGACCACGAGCAACTACCGCGCCTTCGCTGATTACAACCGCCTCCTCTCCGAGCGCTTCTACCTCGGCCTCGCCACCGAATACTTCGTAGACGACCAGGCCGGGATCGACTACCGCGCCTCCGCCGTCCCCCTCCTAGGCTACTACCTCATCAAAAACGACACCGCTAAGCTCGCCCTCGAAGCAGGCTTCGGCTACCTCTGGGAAGACCAAGGCACAAAAAACGAATACACCACCGTCCGCGCCGCCCAGCGCTTCGAGCTCGCACTCAGCGACCGCGTTTCCCTCTGGGAAAAAGTAATCTACTCTGCCGAAGCCGGTGATTTTGATAATTACACCCTCAGCGCAGAAGTAGGCATCAGCACCCGCCTCTCCGATAGCTGGGCACTCCGCACCGTCGCCCGCAATAGCTACGACGCCACACCCGCCGCTGGAGCCAAGGAAAACGATCTTTCCATCCTCAGCGGCCTCTCCTACACCCTCGGAGGCATCAAAACCGCCGCCGCCCCCAGCGGTCGCCCAAGCCTCTTCCCCGGAGCCCCCGGCCCCGCCGGTGATCCCGCATCTGGCTGGACCCGCAGCGCCGCCTTCGGCCTCGCCCTCACCGATGGCAATTCCGATACCCTCCTCTACACCGCAGATATCCTCGCCGATTACCGAAGCGATGAATTCGAGCTCTTCCTCGGCCTCTCCGGCGCCTACGGAGAAAACGACGGCGTGACCAATACCGAGAAAGTCGCCACTTCCGCTCAATTCAACAAGCTCCTCACGGAAACCCTCTTCCTCGGAATCCAAGCCCCCTTCCTCTACGACGCCGTAGCCGACGTCGATTACCGCGTCGTCCCAGCCCTCACGCTTGGAACCTACCTCATCAAAAACGACACCGCCTCCCTCAGCTTCGAAGCCGGTCCCGCCTACACCTTTGAAAAAGTAAGTGGCGTCGCAGACGAATACTTCTCCCTCGTAGCCGCCGAGAAATTCGCCCTCGCGCTCAACGACACCGTCACCTTCAGCCAAAACGCCGGAATTAATTACGACCCCTCCAATTCCGATAATTATATCCTCACCGGCGGAGCCGCCATCACCGTAGGAATCACCGACCACCTCGCCCTCAAAACCGGCATCAGCGTCACCTACGACAACACCCCTGCAGCCGGCCTCAAGAAAGAGGACGTCCTCCTCAGCAGCTCCATCGCCCTGAAGTTCTAAAATCACCAAGACCCACTTACACACAGAAACGCCGACCCGGGTTCCCCCAGGTCGGCGTTTTTTTTGTTAAGAGTCTTTGTAAACCCTTCCCCCTACTCCACCGGGGATAATACGAAGGGATATCTGCGATTCGCATTCCACTCACCCACATAGATATTTCCCGCATCATCCACGCAAAGATCGTGGCCATGAACGAAAACCTTTTCCGTCTGATGATAGGGAGCATCGGAAGTCCCGCCCAATGAGGCGATCACCTCTTTCGTCTTCCGATCCAGCACCATGACAAAGCCGGAGCCATGCCCCTTTCTCCCGGTGCCATCCTTCTTCGACCAGCAGACCGCCGTGTACATCTTATCCCCCTTGATACAAAGCTGCCCTGCGTAAGCACCCGGCAGCTCTATCGTCTTCTCCGGAAGGTGTTTCCCCATCAGGGTAAATGCTTTGATCTTCGTCTCATCACGTGAAGACACCCACACCACTGGATCTTCCCCCTCATTTATCTCGATAGAAATTCCGTGAGCATTCTTGAGTGTAGACTCATCTTTCGTCCGGCCTCCCCAGCGGCGAATTAGCTCACCAGTAGGAGTCATCTCAAAAATCCGATCCGAAGCATATCCATCGACCACGAGAATCGTATTCTGTGGAGTCACCGCGACGTCACACGGCATAAATTGCTTAGCTCCCGGTTTTCCAATTCCCATCTCAAATGGAGTGGGAAACTTCGTCACCACCGTACCATCCTTTTTCACAATAGAAATCCGTCCATTGCTAGGATGTGACTTCCAGCCCTCCGCCTCGAAGTGCCAGCCACAGTCCACATGAATGAGATGCTCCTCACCATCCAGCATAATCACATCGATTCCGTGCCCACCGACGAGCCCTTCACCAAAACTTCTCACAAAAGTGCCATCTTTCTGAAACACCAAAAACGCGTTTTTTGGATGATCCGTCACCAAATAAAGCAGCCCATCCGCCCCCTCGATCATCGCGTGTGAATTGATCACCGGAGCCTGCTCCGGCGTCACCTTCGCCCAATTTGCATTCAATTTGTAACGATGATCACCAGAACCAAGCACTGAGCCATCGATATGCTCAAATTTTTTCGAAGGCGGCCCACTCGAATCGTGGGCTGCTGCGGTGATGACGGAACAGAGAAGAAAAGCAAGAATTCGCATAGCAACGCACAATGGGAGACTGAAAAAAAAGCGCAAGAAGGAGCGCACAAAAAACATGCCATCCTTGTCGTATTTTCCTGAAATCTCTTTTGTCTTCGACGACGTATTAACGCACGCGAGCCGATCCAGAGTTCGCAATACCACCTGAAAATCAGACCCACCACCATGAAAACAACACTCATTCTCGCCGCCAGCCTCGCCTGCTCCGCTCCCCTCTTTGCCAAAGATGCCAAGCAAATGCCCGTGACTGCGGAAGAGCAGAAAGCCATGTCACCCGACGCCGTAATCGCCGACCTGATGGCCGGAAACAAACGTTACGTCGCCGGCAAACTCACCGATCTAAACATCAAGGAAAACATCAAGGCCACCGCCAAAAGCCAGTTTCCGAAAGCCGTCATCCTCTCCTGCCTCGATTCACGCGTCCCCGTAGAAAACGTCTTCGACCAAGGCATTGGCGATATTTTCGTCGGTCGTGTCGCCGGAAACGTCGAAAACGTCGATATGCTCGGCTCCTTCGAATTCGCAACAAAGCTTGCCGGATCGAAAGTCGTCATGGTCCTCGGCCACACCGCATGCGGTGCCGTAAAAGGAGCCTGCGACCACGCCAAACTCGGCAACCTCACAGCACTCCTCGATAGCATCCAGCCCGCCGTGAAAGCAGTCGAAAGCCAGTACCCCGAAGATCAGCGCAATTCCAAAAACATCGAATACGTAAACAAAGTCGTCGTTGAAAACGTGAAAATGACAGTAGCCGATATCCGCAAGGGCAGCGAAGTCCTCGCCGAAATGGAAAAAGCCGGTGAAATCAAAATCATCGGAGCCCTCTACGACCTCGCCACCGGTGAAGTCACCATGGTGAAGTAATCGACCACGCCTCTCTAATAAGCCCGCCCGGCCACCATGCCGCGTGGGCTTTTTTATGCACTCACCGCCCCTCAAAAAAAGCAATCAATTCTCTCCATAAAGCGCTATAATCTCGCTATATCCCTTTACTCAATGGGCTTCCTCGCCGCACCCGGAAGACCAGCCTTCTCCAAATGCTCATAAAAACGGTGCTTCCAATCCTCCTGTGGCCGCTTTTCGCGTCAGCAGGCACCATCGTCCTTGAGCCGATGAAGGACACGACGTTGTACGAAGATGTGGCAGGCCCACTCGGAAATGGAGCCGGGGACTTCCTCTTTGTAGGACGTACGCGCCAGCCTCCACCAATTGGCACCACCGGCTCACAGGGGCAATTGCGGCGCACCCTACTGCAATTTGCCGTAGAAAACGCGATCCCCGCTGGAGCCATCGTAGTTTCAGCGAAGCTGGAGCTCACCGTATCAAAAGTACCAAGCCTAATGCCCGCGACCCAAGTTTCGATCCACCGGCTACTCGATGAATGGGGCGAAGGGACTTCGAATGCCAGCGCTGGAGAAGGAGCCGGTATTTTCCCATCCGCGATGGATGCAACCTGGAGTGAACGTTTTTTCAATGAAACGCCAGCCCGAGAATGGGTCGCACAAGGCGGAGATTTTGTCCCCGCAGCAAGCGCGTTGGCAACCGTCACAGGACAAGACATCCGCTACTCCTGGGAAAGCCTCTCACTTACCCAGGATGTATCGCAATGGATCTCAGGCGCAGTGCCCAACCACGGCTGGATGGTCATCGGCGATGAATCCGTAATCCTCACCGCAAAACGCTTCAATTCTCGCGAAAACCCCAATGTAGCCACGAGGCCAAACCTCACCCTCAGCTACCTATTCCCCACCGAAGTTACAGGCTCTTTACCAATGAGTAATGGCTCCGTCGCCGTTAGCTTCACCACAGCGTTGGGGCAAAATTACACGATCGAATCAAGCACAACGCTCTCGGAATGGGATACCATGCCACCTGTAGCAGGTGATGGATCGGAAATAACAGCGATTGTCCCCGCTCCAGCAGGCGAACGCCGTCTTTTCATACGAATCAAGACGTCAGACTGAAGAGAGGTGGAAAACCCCGTCTGCGTGGACGATGTTCCACATGATAGATGCCCTCGTGTGCGTCGTAAAAGAGATCACCGCATCGCTAAGAAATGATTAAGCCATCCTCCATCTTCGCCGCACTTTTCGTAGCGGCCTTACCAGCATCAGCTGAGGTCACATTCAACGCGGATATCCGCCCGATCCTGTCTAAGAAATGTGTCCAGTGCCACGGCCCAGATGCCGAGCATCGGAAAGCCGATCTCCGGCTCGACATCGCCGATACCGACGAAGGAGCCCACCGGGTGAAAGACGATGTCTACATCCTAAAGCCAGGCGACCTCGAAAACAGCGAACTCTGGTATCGCATCATCACCGATGATGAAGACGACGTCATGCCGCCGCCGGATTCACACGTCAAAGGCATCACCCCAGAAGAAAAAGCCCTCATTGAAGAGTGGATCCTCACCGGAGCCCAATACGAAGATTTCTGGGCTTTCGTCCCACCAAGCGAGCCCAGCATTCCCGAAGTCTCCGAAAAGCAGTGGAGCGATGAACCCATCGATCAATTTGTCCTCGCCAAATTAGAATCGAAAGAACGTCTTCCCTCCCCAAAGGCAGACAAGCGCACCCTCATTCGTCGCGCCACACTCGATCTTACAGGCCTGCCCCCGACACTCGATGAAATAGACGCCTTCCTCAAAGACACCTCAAAAGACGCCTACACAAAGCTCGTAGACCGCCTTCTGGCAAAACCCCAATACGGCGAGCACATGACCAAATACTGGCTCGACCTCGTCCGCTTCGGCGACACAAACGGGATGCACCACGACCACTACCGCGAGGCCAGCCCTTACCGCGATTGGGTCATTCGTTCATTCAATGACAATCTTGGTTACGACGACTTTCTCACCTACCAAGTGGCGGGCGACCTCTATGAAAACCCAACCACCGATCAGCTAGTAGCCTCCGGCTTCAACCGCCTCCACCTCATCATCGACGCTGGCACAGCACTCCCTGAAGAAAGCTTCGCTAAAAACGTAATCGATCGCGTCTCCTCTGTCGGCACCGCGTTCATGGGTCTTACACTCCAATGCGCCGTCTGCCACGATCATAAATTTGATCCCATCACGCAGAAAGATTTTTTCCAAATCTACGCGTTTTTCAACAACCTCGATGCAGAGCCTGAGACCACCGGAAAGCGCAGCGGCCCAGATTTCCGTCGTGGCCTTCAAAAGCCCTTCCTTGAATTCCCCACCCCCGAGCAAGAAGAAACCCGCCTTCTCCTCAAAGCGGATGTCATAGCCGCAAGCGCACAACTTCGTGCAGCAAAAGCACTTCAACAAGCATCGGATGACGCAAACAAATCGGATAAAAAAATTAAGACACTCGCCGCCAGCCTAAAAAAGGCAGAAGAGACTCTCGAAAAGCATATCATCACGATTCCCGGAACACTCATCAGTAAAGAGCGCGATGAAGTCCGCCCCACTCACATCCACATCCGCGGAAATTACGATCAGCTCGGCGACATCGTAGAACGCGATAGCCCACACTTCCTCCCCCCAATGCCAAAAAAGGAAGGAGCCCAAAACCGCATGGATTTCGCCAAGTGGCTCATCGATCCAGGGAATCCACTCACAGCGCGCGTCGCAGTGAATCGTCTCTGGCAGCAATTTTTCGGAGTAGGTCTCGTAAAGACCTCTGAAGACTTTGGCGCTCAAGGCGAATGGCCAAGCCACCCGAAGTTACTCGATCACCTCGCTTACAACTTCATGGAATCCGGTTGGGACATCAAAGATACCGTCCGCACCATCGTTCTCACCGAAGCTTATCAGCAATCATCCAAAGCCAAGCCTCAGCAATTCCGAGATGATCCAGACAATCGCCTCCTTGCCCGTGGATCCCGCTTCCGCCTCGATTCCGAAGTCGTCCGCGATCAGATTCTAGCCCTCAGCGGCAACTTAAATCTCGAGCTCTACGGCAAAAGCGTAAAGCCCCCCCAGCCCGATGGACTCTGGGAGACAGTCACCATGCCTCACACCTTCCCCAGATCCTATAAGACCAGCTCTGGAGACGATATCTATCGCCGCAGCCTTTACACTTTCTGGAAACGCTCGATTCCCCTTCCACAAATGACGATCTTCGATGCACCCTCCCGCGAAGCCTGTATTGCGCGCCGCGAGCGCACCAACACGCCGCTCCAAGCACTCGTTCTCATGAACGAAGAACAATACTTCGATGCCGCCACTTACTTCGCATCCGACCTACTTAAGCAAAACGACCTTCCCGAAAACAAAAAAATCGAACACGCTTACCAAAAGGTAACCTCACAAATCCCCGACGCAGACACCACACTCCAGCTTCTAGGAGGCCTCGATACCTTCCGCGAGTTTTACAGCGAAGAACCAAAACTCGCTGCCGATATGATTTCAAAGAGCAGCAAACAAGAAGTCCGCGAAATCAAAGAGCCAGGGAAACAGGCCGAATTCGCCGCGTGGACGATGCTCGCCCACTCCCTACTAAACCTCGATACAACCAAAACCCGAGAGTAAGATGAAGCTTCCCGAGACCGACCTCCTTCAAAGTTTTAACAACGCCCAACATCGGAGGCAATTCCTCAAGACCTCAGCAATGGGTCTTGGAGCATCCGTCATGGGCTCGCTCCTCGGCGGCACCACCCAGGCCACCGCCGGTATGGACACCGGCTTTGCCAATAAGACTGGCCCAAAAGCCAAGCGCGTGATCTTCCTCTTCATGGCCGGCGCTCCGAGCCAGATGGATCTATTTGATCATAAGCCCAAGCTTGGAAAGCTCTTCAATACTCCCCTCCCCGATAGTATCACCAACGGTCAACGTGTAACCACGATGACCAAAGGGAAAGAGAAACTCATCGCTCCTTCGATGTTCAAATTTTCCAAGCATGGAAAATCTGGCATGGAGATGAGTGAGCTGCTCCCTCACCTCGGCAAAGTTGCCGATGATATCTGCCTCATTCGCTCGACCCATACAGATTCCATCAACCACGATCCTGGGAAAACCCTTTTCTGCACCGGCACCGAAATCCCCGGAAAAGCAAGCATGGGCTCCTGGCTCAGCTACGGGCTCGGCAAAATGAATCAGGACTTACCCGATTTTGTCGTGCTGAATTCAGCCTTCTGGAGCGGCGATAAATCAAACGTCCAAGCACTTCAAAGCAGGCTCTGGGGATCCGGATTTCTCCCCTCCATGCACCAAGGCGTCGCCTTCCAACCTGCCGGAGACCCCGTCCTTTTCCTAAGTAATCCCGCCGGCGTCAGCCGCAAGGCGCGGCATAAGATGCTCGATCTCGTTTCTGGCCTAAACCAAAAACACTTCACCGAAGTAGGCGACCCAGAAATCCAGACCACGATTGCGCAGCAAGAAATGGCCTTCCGTATGCAAATGTCCGTCCCTGAGCTTGCCGATTTATCCGACGAGCCAGATCACGTCTACGACCTCTACGGCCCCGAATCACGAAAAAGCGGCAGCTTCGCGCGAAACTGCCTAATCGCCCGGCGCATGGCCGAGCGCGACGTCCGCTTCATCCAGCTATTCCACCGCGGGTGGGATCACCACGTAGGACTTCCAGGTAAAATCAGAGGCCAGGCTTACGATGTAGATCAAGCCTGCTCAGGGCTTATCCAAGATCTCAAGCAACGCGGCCTTCTTGAAGATACCCTCGTGGTATTCGCAGGCGAATTCGGCCGTACGACCTACTGCCAAGGCACCCTAAAACATGATCAATATGGCCGCGACCACCACCCAAGGTGCTTCACCACATGGATGGCAGGAGCCGGAGTAAAAGGCGGCCTTACCTACGGCGCTACGGACGAATTCTCCTACAACATCGCAGAAAACCCCGTCCACGTGCGCGACTTCAATGCCACGATCCTCAACCGCCTAGGAATCGATCACAACAAGCTCGTCTTCCCCTTCCTCGGTCTCGATCAGAAGCTCACCGGAGTAGATCCCGCATACGTCGTGAAGGACATCTTGACGTGATTACCGAAAGATTAAACGCTCCCGCCCAGCGCGCTTTCTTTCGATCTGCCAACTAAAGAATTTCACTAACGCCGTCGGGTACTTAGCAAGCCTACTCCAAGTAAACACAGCATTGCCGCACTTGGCTCGGGAACCACGTTAAATAGCTGCACTTCGCTGAAGTGTGTGATGAAATCATCTATGTCCACAATTCCATCCAAACTTTCAGCCGAACTGAATGTGATTAAATAATTTCTGTAAGCCCTATCGTTTTCGAACGAGACAATTTGAGAATTTTCCTCGAGAAGCGCCGCGTTCCCTCCAGCATTTCGAGCCTCAAGTAGACTCAGATCACCTGAAGCAATCATATCGAATCGTGACATAGGAATGGCTGCACCCACATCTGTTGGGAGGCTGTTATCCGTCCCGAAAAGACGAAAGGAAATTGGATCGGTCGCAATCTGATTTTGCCCGGCCCAGACCTGGATTTGATTTGCAACCAGCGAACCCGTCTGTGCCGAAGGCCTTACGACCAATCCAATATCAATGGGCCCAGAATAGGTATAGGGCTGGCCGACGCCATCGATAGCATTTTCAGGCCCTTCCCCAGGTGTCCACCCCGTAAAACCAGGTTCAGCGACGACAAACTCAATTACTGAAAAATCTATATTTTCAATTAACTGCCCCCCAATCACGAAATCTCCGGGTGCAAATATCGGTGAAATCACGCTTGCAGAACTCGCACCGAATGCGGCAATTCCGAAAATTCCGGCAATTAATATCGTCTTCATTATTTTGATGAGTGGGTTTGCTATTAGACCATAAGTATAGGTCAAGATGAGGGTAAAACGAAAACCCTTTTGCCAAAATTAGTAAAATATTAAAAAGTTTGGAACTCGCCACTGATTTAGACGTGCCTGGATCCATATTAAGCGCATTCGACATCAAGGTATAGAGCTACAAAAAAACGCCTCAGACGGAGGATCCCGTCTGAGGCGTTTTTTGGTAGATACGCTCTATTTCAGAGCTTCCTCTAACACCGCGTAGTTCCGATTTACGAGATCTTTGGGATCTTCGAGCATTCCAGCGGCCAGGAGCGCATTGTCTAGCATCTGAGCTGCGGCTACTTTAGCAAACTCTGGCTTGCTTTCGGAGGCGGTAGCGAGCGCTTTCACCAGAGGGTGACGAGCGTTGATCTCGAGCTCTACAGGATCTTCCGGAAGGTCTGCACCCTCTGGGTTCATCTGCTTCATCATCTGACGCATTTGTGGGCTCATGGCTTGGCCGGTGGTGAGGGCAACTACGGGGCTCCCTACGAGACGCTTGCCGCCGCGCACTTCTTTTACCCGAGTTTCTCCAAATTGCTCTTTCATCCAGCCGCAGAGCTTTGTGAGAGCAGCTTCTTCCAGAGGCTCTTCCTGGCCTTCTGAGGCTTCAGTGTCATCGAGTTCCACATCGGCGCGATCCACGGCGACGAGTTTCTTGCCTTCGAATTCGAAGAGATTGCCAGCGACGTACTCATCGATTGGATCCGCGAAGTAGAGGACTTCGAGGCCACGAGCTTTGAAGCCTTCGAGGTAGGGACCGGCTTCGATAGCAGCGCGTGATGCTCCTACCTGGAAGTAGATGGTGTCTTGGCCATCTTTGGCGCGATCGAGGTAATCCTGGATGCCTACGGTTTTACCCGCATCGGTCATGGAGGACTCGTAGCGGAGTAACTTGGCGAGCTGATCCTTGTGGGTGTAATCGGAGACGACGCCCTCTTTGATGAAGCGGGAGAACTCGTTGTAGAACTTCGTGTAGGCTTCCTCGTCGTCCTTGGCGAGTTTTTCGAAGTGCTTGAGCATCCGCTTGGTAAGCACCTTGTTCAGCTTCTGGACGAGCGAGCTGTCCTGCATGCTCTCGCGCGAAATATTGAGCGGAAGATCCGCAGAATCGACAACGCCACGAAGGAAGCGGAGCCAATCGGGAAGGAGACCTTTGGCCGCATCATCAATGAGGACTTTACGGCAATACAGCGAGACACTGGGATCAGTCTGCCCCATGCCCCAGGGCTCCGGGTTTTTATCCGGGACGAAGAGAAGGGCGTGAATATCAAGCGGAGCGTCCACGGCGAAGTGGAGGTGCGTCATGGGGGCTCCACCGTGTCCGATGAACTTGTAGAATTCTTCGTATTGCTCGGCGGTGATATCCTTTTTGTTTTTCAGCCAGATCGCCTCTTTCGTTTCGATCACTTCCTCATTGAGCTTCACGGGGAAGGCGAGGAAATTGGACCAGTTACTGAGCACGCTCTTCACGCGAAATTCTTCAGCGAAGTCTTTATACTCCTCTTTCAGCTTGAGTACGATTTGGGTGCCACGCTTGAGATCACCCACTTCCTCGATGGTGTAACCGGTTTTCCCATCGCTCTTCCAGAGAAGATCCACACCGTCCTTCTTCCATGTGCGGGTGTAAACTTCTACTTCATCCGCGACCATGAAGGCGGAGTAGAAGCCGACGCCGAACTGGCCGATGACGTTTTCTTTGGCTTCGGCGTTTTCCTTGAGAGCCTTTACAAACGCCTTTGTTCCTGAGTGGGCGATGGTTCCAAGATTCTGGACGATCTCTTCACGGGTCATTCCGATACCGGTATCGGTAAAGGTGACGGTGCCGGCATCTTTATCTGTCGTGATCGTGACGCCGGGCTCGAGGTCGTCATCCTGAATGTCGTTTTCCGTCTGCCGGAGGTGGCGGAATTTTTCAAGTGCATCCGAAGCGTTAGAAACTAGCTCCCGAACAAAGATCTCTCGATCTGTGTATAGCGAGTGGATCACGATGTCCAGCAGCTGCTGGACCTCGGCTTGGAACGGCTGTTTTTCGGTGGTCGATTCGTTGCTCATTTTTTGAAGGGTAAATTTTCGGGGAGGCGATCATAGCCCGAAGAGAGCCCTCCGCAAGAGCGCGAAGAATCCATCAGCTTGAAAAAACGCCATTTTTGCGTAAGCCTCACCCCCAGGGGCACTTAAAGCAAAGATCGTAGCCTCGGTAGCTATGGACATCTACCAATCCCACCCCCGATCAGCCACTCAAGCTCAACTCCCTCCGGCGCATCCCCACGAATCGCGCAAAGCGCGACGAAATTCTCGACACTTTGGAAGCCAGCGGCATTAGCCGTATTCCTAACAGACATGTATTCTGTAATCCTGCTTCACGCTCGTGTTTTCACAGAGCACATTTGCAACGAGCGCCTTTCTCCAGTCCCCCTTCTTTAGGCTGTCCAATTCGTCCTCCCTGAGTTCCAGCCATCTCCCCTAGCGTCTGCAACAACATCCGCCGGTCGTCGTCGTCATCCAATACAATCGCACCGCATCGGTTCCCGCGCGCCATCACATGATAAAGCGCATGAGGAAACTCAATTAGCGGCGGCCTAGACATCCAGAAAAAGAGCGGGCAGACACACTATTACAAGAATAATTGTTTGACCCATTTTTCTACCCCAGAGGCCAGACTCCCTCAAAACCTAAAAATCGGAATTACCCAATCCCCCTACTTCGAAGGCGGCTCAGGCTATACCATTCTGCGGCCTTCCCTCCCGAGGAAACAGGCATCGGCTTAAAAGCACCCGCATCGAAGTGATCCCCCAGGGTTCTGCGCAAGAACTTCTCACTACCGAGTGCAACCCCTTCGCTGAACCAGCGCACCCGGTGCGCCACCAACGCCGATTCAGGCAGCTCCCCGCCGCTACTCACCACCTTCCGCACCGCCTCCAGCTTAAGCCCGTGCCTCTTCCTCCGTTTTGCCGGATCCGTATCCCCTTCGCGTTCCAGCCCCTTCTCAAAAAGCATCTCCCGATATGCCTCTCCACCGCTCGATTCACGTCTCCCTGCCCTCTTTCCGGGCAACTCCCAATTATCAACCGGCCACCCGATCACCCGGCAGAGCCCCCGCCGCATCCGCTTGCTCCCCCCCGAGAGCCTCCGCATACCCGCACCACCGGTAGTCCTCCGGCTTCCTCACGAGCCCAGCCCTCACCGATTGCCAGCGCGATAGCGCCATAGTTATGCGCAGCCAATTTCGCAAAGCCAGCCGGAAACCGGCTGGATAATTGAGATCAATGTAAGCTGCCATCGTCTGGAGACAGCTACCATTCTCAACCATCACACTCTTGAAGCGAGCCATCCACAGCGTCCCCTTCCTCGAATATTTCTTATTGAACCACCGGGACTGCCCAGCGCGAAAGCGCTTCCCCGAATGCGGAGCCTTTTTAGCAGAGCCTGACAGAGGAAGGATAAAACCGCTCCTTCAGCTCTTTCACGAAAAGACTCAGGTCGCAAAAACGTCGCTTATACCGCCCCAG
>CALAIY010000099.1 GCA_937922595.1 uncultured Verrucomicrobiales bacterium
GGTTCTTCCGGGGTTTTAGTGGGTAACGGGATCGATGGACATATCTAGCTTGCCACAGAAGAATAGGATTCGCGTGCGGTAGTTTTCGAACCCCCGAAAACCTCTGGCCATTGTTTTGATCGATTGAATTTTGCTGTTAAGCCCCTCGCTCACCGCATTTGTTATCCGGTGCCTAAAGTAGGTTAGGATGTTTGGAAGATGTTTTTTCAGCATCTCTGCAACTTTTACGATCGCCGCCTCTCCGCACTCCTCGACTTTCTTGCACCACTCCTCGAAGAATTTCCGGGCGCTACCCGCGTGCTTGTATTCCCAGAAGTGGCGCATGTTCTCCTTGAGCATCCAGACTTCCGCTGTCCTTAGGTCGGACTCGAGGAGGTTGTCGAACTTCATCCACCTCTCCTCGGTGATGTTTTCGACGTTGAAGAGCCATAGGTATTTTGTCCCTTTGAGAACTGTGTCGCCTTCAGCTGCAAGTTCTCGGTTCTCCTTCCTGCGCACCTGATCGACTGCTTTGTTGAGGTGGGCGCTGATGTGGTAGCGGTCGTGGACGATGTCTGCACCGGGCACACTCTTTGCCGCGCTATTGATAAATGCTGGCCACATATCGATCGCTACTGCTCTCACCTTCTCGCGTGCGTTCGCTCCGAGGCTGTCCCACAGGGTGTCAGCGTTCTCTTCTTTACGTCCTTCGACTACCTCCAGCACACGCCCGCGGTCGAGGTCGTTGAGAAGAGATACGTAGTTATGCCCTTTACGGAAGCTCTTCTCGTCCATCCCTACCGTAGTGACATCTTCTTTTTCCCGCCTCGCCAGGCCGCGTTCGACCGCCATTTTCATTATGCGTTGTACGGCGTCCCATCCCAGGTGGAGTAACCCTGCCGCCTTGGTCACGTTCCCGCAGGCGTTGATCACTTCGATTGCGAACGCTTCGAACATGAGTGTGAACCGCGACCCCTTGCATGCCCACGGGACGCCGACGGTTTTGACCCCGCATTCACTGCACTCTGAGCGCGGCGTCCTTGCCACGAGTTCGGTGGTGAAGCCCATCGTGTCGAGGTGCCTCCAACTGCGCTCGGGTGCATGATCGGCGATCGTGCAGTCGGCACCACATTCGGGGCACTTAACCTTCTCACCTACAGGGTGTTCGAGCTTTATCTCTACGCCCTTGTTTTCGATTTCAACGGCGACTCCAACAACCCTCCACGGGGACTGTAGCCCGAGTAGTTGTGCGTAGTGTTTTTCAATGCTTTCCACACGGGGAGCCTCGCCAAGCGAGCGTGGTTCCTCAAGCCTCTACCCACTAAATTCCCGGAAGAACCAGAAATTAAGATTTCCTCCTCGCTAGCTCCGGCAATACCATAGGAAACATCCGCAAACTGACGAGGATAAGAAGGCGAAAATCCACTTTCGATGCTCAAGCCATCAGGCCGCACCAAGGCAAGGAACTCGCCGGAAGAATTAAGCTTAAAATTCGTATGCAAAGGCCGCTCGGGATCCGTCCGGTCTTTATTGGAAGCAAACACCAAAATCGAATTTCCACCGGAAAGCGTAAGCTGTGGAAACGTCCAGCGAGACAATTTCGTAGCATCATCCGTGAGGTGCCACCCATCTAAATCAATGGATTCCGTTCCCATATTTGTCACTTCGATCCAATCCGAGTGATCCCCATCATCATCTTCGAGGGCATCGCGGTTCACTGCGAGAAACTCAGTAATTTCGAGCGACGCGCAGGCCGTAGTCGGCATGAAGGCTAAAACAGCAAGAGCAAGACCATACACGGCGATGCTCCCGCAAAGGAGAGGATTCATAAGGGCTTTTCGGGATTTCAGCCTATTGGCTCCCAAATTCTATCCCCTGAAAGACAAAAACACAAAAACTAGCACCCTCGCTGCGACTATTGCCCAGCAACCCCCCTGGGAGCCGCCGCCTCAGGAATTTCGCCTGCGACGGGATTTTTAGCATCCACAGTCGCTTCGATCTGCCGCACCTTTTCTTTCGCAAGTGGATCATAGTCCACGAGATCGTGAATCATATTGCGTGCCGGATCCACGAAAGCATACACGGCCACAAGCACCCACGCGACAGCGGCAATGATTCCGAGAACGCAAAACCCCAATCGCATAGACGTCCGTCTCGCAGCATCTGCCCGACGACCGGCATCAGTCGCGCGCTTAGGAGCATCTTTTTTCGGCAAAAACAGCTCAGATGGACGCGACGAGTGCGCGGATACCGGAGCTGCTGGAGCTGGTACCGACGGCTGGGCGATGGCAGGAGCTCCCGGAAGTTGTGCGGCAACGGGAGCGGGCTCCGGTGAGACAGGAAGCGCTTGAGGAGCTTCCTCCACAGGAGGAGTAGCTACCGGAGCCACTGCCGCGATCGGCGAAACTACTGCCGCCGGAGTCGGAGAAACCGCCACTACCTGCTGCGCAACCGGCATCGGTGATACTGGAGCAGGAGCGGCTTCGGGAGGAGCCGGAATCGGATTCACCGAAGGAGTATTTTCAGCAGCAGGGACGGCCAATGGCTCCACTACAAGCGCGGGTGTAGGCAGTGGAGCCTCAGCTGGGATGGGATCTGCAGCCACCGGAAGAGGCGGTACCTCTTGAATCGGAGGCACAGCCTCCACCGAAATCTCTGCCACCGGCTGAGCAACAACAGGAGGCGCAACCACTTCAGTCTGCACCTGCGGAAGTGCAGGTGCTGCCTCCACGGGAATCACTGCCACAGGAGCCTCCACCACTGGTACCTCTTCGATCACAGGAGACACCGGAGCTACGATTTCCGGAGCACTTTCCGCCTCCACTGGAAGCGGAGCGACCGCCACAGCTTCTACTAGAGGAGCCTCCGGAGCGGCCTCTACTAGAGGAGCCGCCGGAGCAGCCTCTGCTGGAGGAAGAGCATCCATCGCTTGCGTAGGAACCACAGTCTCCAGCTCCAGCGCCGTGAAAGGACTCACCTCTGGAAGCTGGCCCGGACCTGAAGGCTCCGCTGTTTCTAACGACTCAAGCGCGAGCGGTGCCAGATGGCTTTGCCCAGCAACCGGTGCCGGAGTTTGAAAGTTTGGCACTGGCGCATCCGACGCCGCGATTTCTCGTGCCGCCTGCCCAGTAGGAGTCTCCCCCTCGAATTTCTTCTCAAGTAGCGCAGTGGGCTTAATCTCGTCCAAGGCCGGATCCGTAAGGCGGAAAATCAATTTCAGATCCCCCGTCGTAATCGTGTCACGATCACTCAGAGGCAATGGCTCATTATCCACTTGTTGCCCATTGAGCATTACCTCCATCCCCAGCGGAGCCAGCGAATGCAGCTCAGCCGCATCGGATCCGTAAGGGATAATTTTGTAATGCTGGAGAGCTATTCCCAGCTCCTCCTTCATCACCAATGTGCAGGCAGGATGTGAGCCCACGGTAGAGGGCTTCCTCCTATCGAGGGTCGCTACATGATTTCCTGGTGCTACTAGCCACGCCATAATTCCATAAATACTATACTATTCAGAATAATGAAAGGGATATTGTCTGGTTTTACAGAATTTTTAGCCTTCGAACGGGAAAACTGCCTATGATCTTCCCGTGACTTCCCCCCTCCTCGAACGCCAAGATCTCGTCATTATCGGCGGCGGCGCTGCCGGATACTTCGCTGCAATCACCGCAGCAGAAGCCTCCAGCCCCCGTGCAAAAATCCTCCTCCTCGAAAAAGGAAGCCAGGTTCTCCAAAAAGTTAAAATTTCCGGAGGTGGCCGCTGCAACGTCACCCACGACTGCCTCCAGCCCAAGCCACTCGTAAAAAACTACCCTCGAGGCGAAAAATCCCTCCTCGGTCCCTTTCACCACTTCGGGCCCAAAGACACCATCGCATGGTTCGAGCGCCATGGAGCCCGTCTCAAGACCGAAGCCGACGGCCGGATGTTCCCCACCACGAATACCTCCCAGACCATCATCGATTGCCTCACGGCTGCCGCCGAAACCGCCGGAGTCCGCACTCGCACCCGCACAGGAATCGAAGCCATCACCCCCACCGAAGAAGGCTTCACCCTCACCCCCACCACCGGCGAGCCCATCCACACCACCCACCTCATCCTCGCCACCGGAGGCACCCGCGCCGCCTCCGCAGCCAATCTTGCCGCCTCCCTCGGCCACACCCTCGCCCCCGCCATCCCCTCCCTCTTCACCTTCAAAATCAACGACGACCGCCGCATCTCCGGCCTTCAAGGCCTCTCCGTTCCCCAAGCCACCGCCAGCGTCACCGGCACCAAGCTCACCGCCACCGGCCCCCTTCTCATCACCCACTGGGGACTCTCCGGCCCCGCAATCCTCAAGCTCTCCGCCTGGGGCGCCCGCGACCTCCACCACCTCGGCTACCGCTTCGACCTCCGCATCAACTGGCTCCCCGGCACCGATGCCCCCGAAGCCATCCGCACGGCTCGCGCCGAAACTCCCAAGCGCCAGATCGGAAAGCACTCCCCCTTCCCCGCTCTCCCCAAGCGCCTCTGGGCCAGCCTCCTCGCCCACGCCAAAATCCCCGAAAACACCCAATACTCCCAGCTCTCCAAAACCGCCGCCCACGCCCTCGCCACCGAAATCAACAACGGCAGCTACCACGTCACCGGCAAATCCACCAACAAAGACGAATTCGTCACCTGCGGCGGCGTCTCCCTCAAAGAGATCCACCCAAAAACCTTCGCCTCCCGCCTCCACGAAAACCTCCACTTCGTCGGCGAACTCCTCGACATCGACGGCATCACCGGCGGCTTCAATTTCCAAAACGCCTGGACCACCGGCCACCTAGCCGGCACCGCCGTGGCCGAATCAATTCGGAAAGCTACCGCTCCAATAAAATCTCCCCATTAAACACCACCATCTCCACCATCCCCGCCACCTCGCGATCCAAAAATGGTGTATTCGAACTCTTCGACCGCATAAATTTCTTCGTAAATTTCGTACACCCCTCCGGATCGAACAACACAAATTCCGCAGTAGCCCCCTCCTCAATAACCACCGGATCTAACTTCGCCAATTTCCGTGGCTCCGAGCTATAGCGCCTCACCAGCACGTCCCATCCAAACTCCCCGGTTTTAATAAACCGCTCGTAAAGGCTCACCAACGCAGTCTCCAGCCCAGTAATTCCAAAAGGAGCACTCGTGAAATCTTGATTCTTATCCGATTGAGTATGCGGCGCGTGATTGGTCGCGATCACATCAAAAATCCCTTCCTTCAGCCCCTGTAAAAGCCGCGCATTATCTTCAGCCGTCCGCAGCGGCGGATTCGTTTTAAAATGCGTATCGTAATCACCGATATCCCCCTCATTAAAAAGTAAGTGATGTGGAGCCACCTCGCAGCTCACCTTCACACCTTCATTTTTAAAGCGTGCCACCGTCTCCATTCCGCAAGCTGTGCTAAGCCCGTGAATATGGATGTGCGCCCCCGTGTGCTGTGCGATTCGAAGATTTCTATCTAGACAAATCTCTTCACTAATCGCCGGCATTCCCGGAATCCCAAGACTGTAGGAAGCAGCCCCCTCATTCATTGCCCCATCTCCGGCAAGGCTCGGCGTCTCGCATTGCGTCCCCACCAAGAGCTCGAAATTCTTCGCATAATCCATCGCCCGCCGCAGGACGAGTTCATCCGTGATCGGATTCCCATCATCCGTAATCAGGAAAACCCCTTTTGATTTCATCCCCGCAATTCCTGCTAAATCCTTCCCCTCCTGCCCCTTAGTAATGCACCCCGAAGTAAGCACCCGAATACGTGCATTTCGCGCCGCATTATCCAGCAGCGCCTGCACTCCCGCCCCACTATCAATCGCCGGCGTCGTATTCGGCATCATCAAGACCCCCGTCACCCCCCCATTGATTGCCGCCTCACTCCCCGTCTTAATCGTCTCCTTATCCCCGCGACCTGGATCGCGGAAATGAACGTGCATATCAAAGAGACCGGGAAGCAGGATCTTCCCTTCACAATCGATTACTTGCGCTTCAGCCCCTTCAGGCGGCTCAATATTTTGCCCCACGGCACGTATCTTCTCGCCCTCCACAAGGACGTCAGCACGAGGAAGAGGACCCGTTTGTTCCGAAGCAATTTGAGCATTTTTAAATAAAATCATGGGCTAGCGGCGATCAGCCGTTTCAGGTTTCAGCCAATACATCGCGGCCATACGGGTAGGAATACCATTTTCAACCTGTTGGTTGATCAAGCAGCGCTCATAGCGCGTCACATCATCAGTAAGTTCTACCCCGCGATTAATAGGACCAGGATGCATTACATATAGACCGCGCTCCTGAATCGTCTCAAGTCGCTCATCCGTCACCCCAAACTCTCGATGGTATTCCGAAACACCGGGAAAAAACTGCGCCTTTTGCCGCTCAAATTGCACCCGCAGCAAGTAAACCACATCCGGCTCCCAGGCGAACACTTCATCCCAAGTGCGGAATACTTTAAACCGCTTCGCACAATGTCTCGGCACCAGCGATCCTGGTCCAAGCAACCCGACTTCCGCACCAAGCTTTTCCAAAATCGTACTCGTCGAGCGCGCCACCCGTGAGTGCAAGATATCACCACAGATCACGACTCGTTTCCCAGTAAGATCAGGATAAATTTCTCGGAGCGTATAAGCATCAAGCAGCGCCTGGGTCGGATGCGCATGATAGCCATCCCCAGCATTGAGCACCGAAGCGCCCGTATGCTTCGCGACAAAGCTCGGAATCCCCGCCATCTGGTGCCGCACCACAAGATAATCTGCCCGCATCGCCTGAAGTGTCTCGATGGTATCGAGTACCGACTCTCCTTTCGTGACCGAAGAGGTGGACACCGTAAAGTTGATTACATCAGCCGAAAGGCGCTTCGCCGCGATTTCAAAAGAAGAGCGCGTGCGCGTAGAAGGCTCATAGAAGAGATTGAGCACCGTGCGCCCACGCAGCGTAGGCACCATTTTCACCGAGCGGGAAACGAGGTCTTTGAAAGGCTTCGCCGTTTCCAAGAGAAATTCGATCTCCTCGCGCTCAAGTGAGGCGATATCGAGAAGGTCTTTTCGAGAAGCTGGCGATTCGTGACTCATACCTTATTTTACCGGACGTTTATCGGAGATGAAGACGCCCTCTTCATCGTCCACTTCACGCAACCGAACTTGGACGTAATCGGTAGGCTTTGCATCTAACTTATAGCCCACAAAATCGGGCTGCACCGGAAGCTCTCGTCCACCCCGATCCACAAGAACTGCGAGATCAATCTTCGCCGGCCGCCCGTAATCAAGAAGTCCATTCAGTGCAGCACGCACGGTGCGCCCCGTAAAAAGTACCTCATCGAAAAGAATAATGCGCGCCCCGTCCACGGCAAACGGGATATCCGAAGTTTCCAACGAAGGCACCTTATTAAACCGCTCGAGATCATCTCGATAAAGCGAGATATCCAGCGTCCCAGTCTGAATCTCCGGCTTAATCCGATTGAGCACACCACGGACACGCTCAGCCACCGTCGCACCACGCGTCACAATGCCCACGAACACGATCGACTCCAGAGGATAGCGATCCGCAATCTGCCCGGCCAAATTCCGGAGTGCTTCATCCATCTCTTCAGAGGACAGGATCTGACGACGTTCTTCGGAGACGGACATAATGATATTCTATTCAAAGTGGAGACGACCGATATCAGACCGGCGCTGCATTCCTGGAAAATTCACCTTAGCGGCTTCGCCGTAAACTACCTCGCGTGCTTTCTCACGCGTCGCCCCGCCCGCAACCACTGCGACCACTCGGCCACCAGCCGTTTCGAAATCGCCTTCGGAATTCTGTTTCGTCCCGGAGTGGTAGACGCAAGCGGCTTCCGATACCTGATCGAGCCCCTCAAGGACATCACCACTCCGCGAACTCGCCGGATAGCCCGCAGATGCGAGAATCACACAAATGCTCCAGCCATCATCAAAGGAAATCAGATCTGGCTGGAGAGTGCCCTCCGCTGCAGATTTTAGGTAAGCTGCGAAATCACCTTTCAGCAGAGGCATCACCGCCTCGCACTCAGGATCACCGAAGCGGCAATTATATTCGATAATCTTCGGCCCATCCGGCGTGAGCATGAGTCCAAAATAAAGGAAGCCACGATAGCTCATCCCATCTTTCTGCAGCCCTTCAACTGTCGGCCGCACAATGGTATCATCGATCTCCTTGAGCAGCTCTGGCTCCACCAACCCTGTCCGCGATGCCACCGCGCCCATTCCTCCAGTATTCGCTCCCCCGTCGCCATCCAGCGCACGCTTATAGTCCCGCGCGGGAGTGAGGATCTGATACTCTCCATCAACCACAGAGGCGAAGATCGATATTTCCGGCCCCGTGAGAAATTCCTCCACGAGCATCCGCCCCTCGCCAAATTTCCGATCCACCATCACTTCCTGGAGAAACGCATCCGCCATCTTTTCATCCGTGCAGACCGCCACGCCCTTACCTGCCGCGAGTCCATCAAACTTCAGCACCGTAGGATACCCCGTAATCGCAGCCTTCGCCGCCTCAGCCGTTTCCGTAGCGGCATAGCCACCCGTGGGAATCCCGTGCCTGAGCATGAATTCCTTCGCAAATTCCTTACTCCCTTCGAGATGCGCGGGCTGTTTTTCCGGTCCCCAGCACGGGATCCCAGCCTCCTTACAAAGATTCGCCAGCCCCTCACCAGTGAGCAAGTAGCTCTCCTCCCCCGCCACGCAGAGATCGATCCCCTCCCGCTTCATGAATTCAATCAGCGTCGGAAGATCCGAAACGCCCTCGGCAGGCTGCGAGAGCGTAAAAATCGCGTCACTCCCAGGGAAGCTATAAATCGACGTCTCAGTAGGCGATTCAGAAATCGCCTTAATTAGTGCGTGCTCACGCCCGCCTTTCCCGACTACCAGTATTTTCATCATTCGTTGTCCCAAGAGCGATCCCACCACCGAGGCGACCACGCAAGCGGAAGGTCATTTTTCACTCTAAATCTCACGGTGAGACGTGACTCCACCACGTTTGCAAGCAGGAGGTAGTGCGAGGCAATAAACTCTTTCGATACACTGCTCCAAATTTGCCTAACGGCTGAACGCTCGCTCTATATCTTGGGGACTTTCGCAAGGGTCGCGGCGAGGCGCTCCATGCTGCCGTGCTCTCCGCACCAGTGCCGAATGTATTCCATATCGAGGGTTTCGATTCCTTGAACGGCGAGAACATCTCTGGCATCGTCTAGATCTTTGCTGCGAGCCCAGCGGATTTTTTGAACCACAACATCCTCCGCAGTTGGGACGTAGAGAGGCTGATCCAATTGATTACAAAACGCTTCGATGCGGCGCTCGAACTGTATCTTCACGAACGGGTCATCAAATAGCTCAAAAAGCTCCACCTGAATATCGGGCTGTTTCCGAAGTTTTCCGATATGCCGTTTACCCCAAGTTAACGTGTCGAACTGGATCTGATCGCCAAATGAAACAGCCGGATCAAGCTGCGCAATGACCCGATTGATGACAGACGGCTCAACGACCGAAAGAACGACATCAACATCCATAGTACTACGAGGAATCCCGTAAATTCCGTATGCGAATGCTCCCGTCATCATGTAATCAACTTTCTCGATAATGCACGCATCGACGACAAGATTTGCAAGGTACTCGACTGTCATTGCTTGGCCAAATTGTGATATTCAAAATCACTCACTTGACGAAGCCGAGCAATCCGCTTCGCATTTTCGAGCCTCCCAACGTCTTCGTCTTCAATTTTAAGCTGCCACATAGCCCCTGCACGCATACGCTTGAGCACCTGATTTGTAAGTTCGAAAGTCGCTGAAAGTTTTTCCCTAGGCGTCATAGCGCGGGCGCGAAGAACCTTCTCCCGATAGATATCATCCTGGAGGCTTTCGAGATCGCGTTGCTTTTCGGCTTCGGTCATTTGTCCTGTAATCTATGTATGGTCGTGGATTTTGTGAAGCGTTCTTGATGCACCGCTAAGCTATACGGAAACGATACTCCCATTGTATTTCTTCACGGTTTCAAAGTAGTTTCCTCTGATGAGACGAGAGGTAATGCGCCAAGGAGTAGCCGGGTAAATAGAGAGGGGTCTAGCGACGCCATCTCTGAGTTTACCTTGTTTAGGCTCGGGATTCAAGAGCGCCGAATGCCTTGCTGCGACTCGATCGGAGTGACGTCCTCTTGGCAGGAGGGACATGGCCATGTCGCAAATTGGAATGTCGGGCGGATTCGGAACACCGGGCTAGAGAGGGTTTTCGATGTCTGAGGGCTCAGCGCACGCTTTAAATTTCACGCTCCGAATCCACAAAAAAGCCCCGGTCACCTTGCGGCGACCGGGGCTTGTGAGGTGTTTTCTCGCTTAGGCTGAGAACGGCTCTTCGAGGGCTGGCTCGTCGGCGACCGGGGTCGGGACGAATTCAACGGTCTCTTCTAGCTCGATTCCACGGTTGGTGTGGAAACCGGTGCCGGCTGGGATGAGGTGACCCATGATGACGTTCTCTTTGAAGCCCTTGAGGTAATCGATTCGACCAAGGGTGGAGGCTTCGGTAAGGACGCGAGTGGTGTCCTGGAAGGACGCCGCGCTGATGAAGGAATCGGTCTCGAGGGAGGCTTTGGTGATTCCGAGGAGGACGGGCTCGCCTTCGGCGGGCTTTCCACCTTGCTCTTCGATTTCTTCGTTTTGGGTCTCGAAGTCGATGCGCTCGACCTGATCGCCCCAGAGGAAATCGGTATCTCCCGGATCAGAGATCTTCACTTTGCGCATCATCTGACGGGAGATGATCTCAATGTGCTTATCGTTGATCTCCACACCCTGGAGGCGATAGACTTCCTGCACCTCGTTGAGCAAGTGCTCCTGGAGGGCGTGGGGTCCACAAATCTCAAGGATTTCGTGCGGGACGACGGGGCCTTCTGTGAGCTGATCGCCTTTCTTCACGGGGTCTCCATCAAGAACGATGATTCCTTTCGAACGTGGGATGAGGTGCTCCTCTTCCTCGAGTGTCTCGGGGTCTTTCACCATGAGGCGGACTTTGCCGCGAGCCATTCCGGCACGCTCGACGATTCCATCGATCTTGGCGATCTCGGCGTGGTCTTTCGGCTTCCGTGCTTCGAAAAGCTCGGCAACACGGGGAAGACCACCGGTGATGTCTTTCGTCTTCGATACCTTACGGGGCGTTTTCGCGAGAAGCTCACCAGCGGCGACTTTCTGGCCATCTTTCACCGAAAGGTGAGCAAATGCCGGAATCGAGTAAGAGGCGAGGACTTCTTTGGTCTTCACATCTTCCACGACGATCTGCGGGTGGAGGTCTTCTTTGTGCTCCATGACGACGAGTGCATCGACACCGGAGGCGTCGGTCTCTTTACCAAGGGTAATTCCCTTAATCATATCGTGGAAGACCACTTTACCAGCCTTCTCGGAGATGACCGGAATGTTGTATGGATCCCATTGCACGATGGTCTGGCCTTTTTTGACGGCGACACCGTCTTCAGCGGAGATGATCGATCCGACCACGAGCGGGTGGCCTTCGAGCTCCATTCCATCGTCGCTGTGAATGCCTACGCGACCATTCTTATTGAGAACAACCCAGGTGCCATCCGTAGTCGTTACGGTCCGGAGATCGTGGTAACGGATGGTTCCTTTGTTTTTCGTCTTGATGATAGGCTGCTTGAACTGTGCAGAAGCAACACCACCAACGTGGAAGGTGCGCATCGTAAGCTGCGTGCCGGGCTCACCGATGGACTGTGCCGCGATGATTCCTACGGCTTCGCCCACTTTCACGGCAGCGCCGGTAGCGAGGTTCAGGCCGTAGCACTTCGCGCAGATTCCTTTCTTGCTTTCGCAAGTGAGGACGGAGCGAATCTTAAGCGCTTCGACACCGATACGATCGAGGTCGTCGCACTGGCTCTCTTCGATAAGCTGGCCGTAATCTACGCAGAGACGATCTTCGACGTGGTCGCTGATCTTCTCACAACTGGTGCGTCCGTAGATGCGTGTCTTGAGGTCTACGATCTCATCGTCGCCTTCATAGAGGGCACGAACGGTGATACCGTTGTTCGTGCCGCAATCTTCTTGGGTGACGATGACGTCCTGGGACACATCGACGAGCTTACGTGTGAGGTAACCGGAGTCCGCAGTCTTAAGTGCGGTATCGGCGAGACCTTTACGAGCACCGTGAGTGGAGATGAAGTATTCGAGCACCGTGAGTCCCTCGCGGAAGTTCGATGTAATCGGACGCTCAATGATCTCACCGGACGGCTTGGCCATAAGGCCGCGCATTCCGGAGAGCTGTTTAATCTGCTGGCGGTTACCACGAGCACCGGAGTCTACCATGAGGAAGAGCGGGTTGGCCTGCTCTTTGCCTTCGTTGTGCTCGATGGTGCGGAAAAGCACGTCGGTGACCTGGTCACCAGTGTGCGTCCAGATGTCGATGACGCGCTGCTTGCGCTCACCTTCGGTGATGATTCCGGAGCGGTATTGCTTCTCAGCAATGGCCACTTCCTTGTAAGCTTCATCGAGGGCGACGTATTTCTCCGGCGGAATGACCATGTCGGAAATACCGATCGAACACGCACAGCGTGTCGCTTCGCGGAAACCGAGCTCCTTGAGGCGATCAAGTGCGACCACCGTGCCGGACTGGCCGGAAACTTGGTAGGTGCGCCAAATGATATCCGAGAGCTGCTTCTTACCGCAGGTATCGTTAATGAATCCGAGGAACGGTGCGCCGTTTTCACCGTTGCCATCAGGCCAAATTTCGTTGAATCGCACACGACCAGGAGTCGTCTCGATGATCTTGGCTTCGGGATCTCCGAAGATCGTATTGCGATCCTTGTCTGGGTTTTTCAGGCGGATCGCCTGGTGCAATCCGACAGCGCGCTCGGCGAGCGCAAACTCCACTTCTTGCATATCGGCGAAAAGTGGAAGGCGATTGCCATTCTTTTCGGCGGACGCCTGCTTGGATAGGTTCGAGTCGCGAGTGTGGGTGAGGAAATAGCACCCGAGAGTAATATCCTGCGACGGCGTGGTGACCGGTTTACCCGAACTTGGCGAGAAGATGTTATTTGGAGCAAGCATCAGGAGGCGAGCCTCCATTTGCGCTTCCACGGAGAGCGGCACGTGCACCGCCATCTGGTCACCATCGAAGTCCGCATTGTATGCGGTGCAGACGAGAGCGTGGACGCGAATTGCGGAACCTTCGATGAGCACGGGCTCAAACGCCTGAATGGACAAGCGGTGAAGTGTCGGTGCGCGGTTGAGAAGCACGGGGTGGCCCTTGGTCACCTCTTCGAGGATATCCCAGACTTCCGGCGTCTTGCGCTCGATCATCTTCTTGGCGGAGCGCACGGTGTGCACGTAGCCCATCTCTTTGAGACGGCGAATGATGAACGGCTCGAAGAGGACGAGAGCCATCTTCTTGGGAAGACCACACTGATTGAGCTTAAGGTCCGGTCCGATCACAATCACGGAACGTCCGGAGTAATCAACGCGCTTACCGAGGAGGTTCTGACGGAAGCGTCCGCCTTTACCTTTGAGCATGTCCGAGAGGGACTTGAGCGGGCGATTGCCTGCACCAGTCACAGCGCGGCCGTGGCGGCCGTTATCAAAGAGCGCATCGACAGCTTCCTGAAGCATCCGCTTCTCGTTCCGGATAATGACGTCCGGAGTCTTGAGAAGGAGGAGATTCTTGAGGCGGTTGTTGCGGTTGATGACGCGGCGATAGAGATCGTTCAGGTCGGAAGTCGCGAAGCGGCCACCTTCAAGGGGAACGAGAGGGCGGAGATCTGGGGGAAGTACCGGAAGCACTTCCATGATCATCCACTCGGGACGCGAATTGGAGATCGCGAAGCCTTGAGCAAGCTTGAGACGTTTGGCGAGCTTCTTACGCGTCTGCTTAGAGCGCGTTTTACCCATGTCATCCTCAAGCTCTTCGATGAGCTTATTGAGCTTGAGACCTGAGAGGAGATCGCGGACGGCCTCTGCTCCCATCGCGGCTTCAAAAGCACCTTCTCCGTATTCGTCTTCCGCATCGCGAAGCTCGGACTCGGTAAGGAGCTGAGCGACTTCGAGAGGCGTCGAGCCGGGATCGGTGACGATGTAATCTTCGTAGTAAATGACGCGCTCAAGCATCCGGGCGCTCATGTCCAGCATGAGACCAATGCGAGATGGCATACACTTGTAATACCAGATGTGTGAGACGGGCACAGCAAGCTCGATGTGTCCCATGCGCTCGCGACGGACGCGAGAGAGAGTCACTTCTACACCACAACGGTCGCAGATGACGCCTTTGTGTTTGATGCGCTTGTATTTTCCGCAAGCACATTCCCAGTCCTTAGTAGGACCGAAGATACGTTCACAGAAAAGACCGCCCTTCTCGGGCTTGAAGGTTCGGTAGTTGATCGTCTCTGGATTCTTCACCTCTCCGCGGCTCCAGCTGCGGATAGCTTCAGGATTGGCGACGGTGATGGCGACCTGATCAAAGTTTTCAGTCTTCGGCTGGCTGCCGAAAAGCTCAGTGAGCGCGGTTTCGTTAATGGCCATATTAATTAATTAGTGGGGGGCGTAGGCTCGGTTCCTGTTCTTGTTTATGCGCTAAGGGTATCGAATGGCAGAGCAGCTTCCGCTGCTGCCGAATCGCTCGGTCCGACTTTTACATCAAGGCCGAGTGCCTGCATTTCTTTGACGAGCACGTTGAAGGACTCGGGCGTGCCGGCCTCCAGGCTGTTGTCGCCTTTGACGATTGATTCGTAAATCCGAGTGCGTCCTTGGACGTCGTCGGACTTTACGGTGAGAAGCTCCTGGAGCGTGTATGCGGCGCCATATGCTTCGAGCGCCCACACCTCCATCTCTCCGAAGCGCTGGCCACCATACTGGGCTTTACCACCAAGCGGCTGCTGGGTGACAAGGCTGTAAGGACCGACCGCACGAGCGTGGATCTTATCTGCCACGAGGTGACCGAGCTTGAGCATGTAGATCATGCCTACCACCGTTTCCTGGTGGAATGCATCGCCGGTGCGACCATCATAAAGCTGGGATTTGCCATTGAGGCCAATCCATTCCCAGCCGGGCTTCTGCTTCGCCTCTTTCATGTATTCCATGACGCGGCTCTCAGGGATACCGTCGAACACCGGGGTGGCGACAGTAAATCCAAGTGCCTTGGCAGCGACACCGAGGTGAGTCTCCAAGACCTGTCCCACGTTCATGCGGGAAGGCACTCCGAGTGGGTTCAAGCAGATATCGACGGGAGTTCCATCTTCAAGGAACGGCATATCAGCTTCCGGCACGATCGTCGCGACCACACCTTTGTTCCCGTGACGTCCAGCCATCTTATCACCTACCGAAAGCTTACGCTTCGCGGCAATGAAGACCTTCACTTGCTTGATGATACCAGGATCGACTTCGTCGCCTTGCTCCAAGCGGTCGAGGGCGCGTTCACGCTCAAGATCAATTTCGGAGAATTTCTGCTCAAGGCTGGAAACAATGTCCTTCACCTGATCGAGGAGAGGACTTGGATCGATATCGATGTGATCGTAGGACTCAGCGAGCTTACGAAGTGTTGTCTTCGTGATCTTCTTATTCGCGGCGACGAGTACGTCGCCGGTCTGGCCATCCGTGATATCGAGCGGGATCTTCTCATTTAGAAGAACGTCGGAGAACTTATCGGTAAGTTGGCTCGTAAGTTCGTCCTTCTTCTTCTTATAATCAGCGTCGATTACTTTGAGCTGCTTCTTCATCTCGGAAGCAGGGAGTTTTTCGCGCTGAATATCTTTGCGAGAAGAGACGCGCACATCCATGACAATTCCGGTGCTACCGGAAGGAACGCGGAGCGACGTATCTTTCACGTCAGCAGCTTTCTCACCGAAAATCGCGCGAAGAAGGCGCTCTTCAGGAGCAAGCTCCGTCTCGCTCTTCGGCGTGATCTTACCGACGAGAATATCGCCAGGCTTCACTTCGGCACCGACACGAATGACACCGTCTGGCCCAAGGTTGCGGAGAGCTTCCTCACCGACGTTTGGAATATCACGGGTAATTTCCTCGGGACCGAGCTTCGTATCACGAGCACCGACGTCGTAGTTAGAAATGTGAATGGATGTAAAGACATCCTCTTTCACAATTCGCTGCGAGATGACGATGGCATCCTCGAAGTTATATCCGTTCCACGGCATGAACGCCACGAGCACGTTGCGTCCGATGGCAAGTTCACCTTGATCGGTATTCGGCCCGTCTGCGAGAAGCTGTCCCTTCTTAATCTTGTCGCCCTTGAGGACACGCGGTTTTTGGTTAATGCAGGTTCCTGCGTTGGAGCGCATGAACTTACGAAGCGGATAAACGTAAGTGCCTTTATCCGGATGGCTACGCACTGAGGCCTGCGGGTTTGCAAGGAATGCGGCATCGGAGCATGGCAGTTTACCATCGGGAGTGACGACGATCACTTCTCCGGTCGCGGCGGCTACGGTGCCCTTATCTTCAGCGATGATCACAGCACGCGAATCGCGCGCCGCTTTTGCTTCCATACCGGTGCCAACAAGCGGTGCCTCACTCTTGAGAAGTGGGACGCCTTGGCGCTGCATGTTTGATCCCATGAGCGCGCGGTTAGCATCATCGTGCTCGAGGAATGGAATCAACGATGCCGCAATCGATACGAGCTGCTTGGGAGACACGTCCATGTAGCCAGCCTCAACGGGCTCGACCTCAAGGAAATCACCACGGCGACGAACCGTGATTTTCTCTTCTGCAAACTTACCCTTTTCGTCGAACTTATTGTTCGCCTGAGCAATCATGAATTTCTCTTCCTGGTCAGCAGTAAGGAATTCGATATTCTTAGAAACGATCCCTTTCTTGATCACACGATAAGGCGTCTCGATGAAGCCGAAGTCGTTGATACGAGAGAAGGTACTCATCGAGTTGATCAGTCCAATGTTTGGTCCCTCCGGGGTCTCAATTGGGCAGATACGTCCGTAGTGGGACGGGTGAACGTCGCGCACTTCGAATCCAGCGCGATCACGGTTCAAACCGCCAGGTCCGAGAGCGGAGAGGCGGCGTTTGTGCGTAAGCTCGGCCAGAGGGTTAATCTGGTCCATGAACTGCGAGAGCTGCGAGCGACCGAAGAAGTCACGCACCACGGCGGAAAGCGCCTTTGGATTGATCAGCTTCTGTGGGGTCATTCCTTCGATGTTGATATCGAAGAGTGTCATGCGCTCTTTTACGAGACGCTCGGTGCGAGCAAGACCCACACGACACTGGTTCGCGAGAAGCTCACCGACAGCACGCACGCGGCGTGATCCAAGGTGATCGATATCATCGAGCATTCCCTCGCCTTTCTTAAGGCCTACGAGATACTTCATCGCTTCAGTGAAGTCCTCCGGGGTGAGAACGCGGACGTCATCGCCTACACTGACGCCAAGCTTCTGGATGAGCTTGTAGCGGCCAACGCGGGTAAGATCGTATTTCTTCGGATCAAAGAAGAGACGCTTGAGAAGCGCCTTCGCGTTTGCCGCCGTCGGAGGATCTCCGGGACGAAGCTTGCGGTAGATGTCTTTGAGCGCTTCCTCTTCATCCTTGGCTGGATCTTTCTTGAGGGACTTGATGATGAGATCGTCCTCAGCGGTGTCCACCACTTCGACACCCTTGTGACCGAGTTCGAGGAGCTGGCGCACGACACCAATCGTCATCGGCTCGTAAGCCTTGGCGATCACTTCTTCTCCATCGAGCACGTCAGTGAACATCACCTTCGTTGAGAGCATTTCCTCATCGAGCTTCTCAGAGAGCTTGAGCTTCTCTACCTTGTAGAACTCACGGACGATTGCCTCGTCAGTCGGGAAGCCCATGGCGCGAAGAAGCGTCGTTGCGAGGAACTTTCTTCTGCGGCGACGGCGGTCGAGGTAGACGTAGAGCAAGTCGTTCGTATCAAATTGCACTTCGAGCCACGAGCCACGGTCGGGAATGACGCGGAAGCCGTGAAGGAGTTTACCGTTGAGGTGAACGGAAGTCTCAAAGCAAACACCCGGTGAGCGGTGAAGCTGGGAAACGACAACACGCTCGGCACCGTTGATGACGAATGTGCCGCGAGCAGTCATCAGCGGAAGCTCGCCCATGTAGACGCGCTCCTCTTTGGCTCCAGTCTCATCAGTGAGCTTGAAAGTCACGTAGAGCGGCGCGCTGTAGGTCTCGCTTTCGCGAAGAGCCTCGAGAGCAGAAAGCTTTGGCTCACCCACTTCATAGCGGCTGAAATCGAGCGTTACTTTATCATCGTAACTTGTGATCGGAAATACCTCGCGGAAAACCGCCTGGAGACCTTTAATTTCCCGCTTGCTCGGGGGGACGTGAGTTTGGAGGAAATCGGCGTAGGACTCGATCTGGATCTCGATCAGGTTCGGGGGCTCGATGGGCTCCTGGATTTTTCCGAAGTATAAGCGCTCAGACATACGGTGTAATGGGGATGTGGCGGGATGCCAGTGTTCGATTTTTGAAAGTGGAAATGGTGGGGTCGGGCGAGCGAATCAGATGCACCAAGGAAGGCAGATCAGAAGCAAAAGCACCCGTGGACGGGCTAGCAGGTGCGGTACGCGACAAATCCCCTATCTCTGAAAGTAGCTTTTTCAGAGCAGCAGAGGAGAAACGGGAGATGGCGAGTAAGATGCGGAGCGATGAGGATCAACGGGTAGCGGCGGCTGGCGGGCGTTGGAAGGAGGGGCGAGAAATGGCGGATTCGGTGGCGGGCAGGGTCGTAGATGCAGCGGTAAGACGGCGGAAGCTTCAGGTTTTCAGCGGAAATCAGGGGTCAAAAAAGAGCAGAAAAACGCTAAAAAAGATTTTTTCTGCCCAAAAATCGCCCGTGGCGAACACGCTTCTTCACCCAGAATTGCCAGAATGCAAAAAGAATCTTGACAGATTGCTATTTTTTTTGCTAGGCCGATCTCACTACGTTTTCCATAACAGGTAATCGCTTCGGACGAAATTGAGCCTGCAGATAAAGTGCAGGTAGCCTTGAAAAGCACCTCTTCAGCGGCTTTGTCCCATCTATGGCAGCGCACAGCGATACTTTCCAGAGCCGAACGAGCGGCAAAGGCACCTACGAAATTACGGACATCATCGAACGAATCGTCGCAGAAAGCGGCATCACGACCGGCACCGCCACCGTCTTTGTCGCCCACACGAGCGCCAGTCTCGTAATTATGGAAAATGCCGATCCCTCAGCACGCACCGATTTACACGCCTTTTTCGATCATCTCGTGCCGGAGGACACTCCCTATTTCGTCCATACCCACGAAGGCCCGGATGACATGCCCAGCCACATCCGAATGGCTCTCACCCGCACATCGGAGAATATCCCGATCATCGATGGCGAAATGGCACTCGGCACCTGGCAGGGCATCTTTCTTTTTGAGCACCGCGACGCCCCCCACACCCGCACAGTGGCGGTGAGCGTGACGGGTGAGTAAACAATAATGACAATAATCTACACTCGAAGCAGGCAGCCCTGCCGGGGAGAGAATAGCCGAGCCGCTTGAGGCAATAAATCTCGTCAAAAAAAGAAGACGGTGAGCGTCTACAAAATACTACAGCTGATGCTCACAGATACGGGGAAAGCCGAGAAATCACTCTTCGGCACCTGAATGGTTACGAATAAACAGTGATTTCGATTTGGGCCAACCTGTGGCATACTATGTGAACCCTACCCCTCCCCCCCCCTCATGATATTAAAGAACTGCGTACATTTCATTGTTATGTTACTATCTGTGGTTTCCGCCCCGGCGGGACTGGTCTGGCACTCGTCACTTGATGGAGATGCTTTGGCCTCACCAGGAAATGATGGTATACCAATTGGGACGCCCTCTGCGGCGAGCGACCGTTTTGGCAACGCCGGTGGAGCCGTAGAGCTCGACGGATCGGGGGAACATTTCGATATCGGGAGTTTCGGGACGCTGAGTGAGGGGACACTGGCGGTCTGGGCGAAGCCGAACGGTTTTGGGGGCGAACGTGGTATAATCAATGCGGGCGCTACAGGCGGTGGCACAGCGCGCTATTTCGCCATCTTAACCTCATCTACAGGAATCGTCCGTGTTGATCTGGATAATGGCTCGGCCCGCAGGGATTCATTCAGCAATGATGCAATCGCTCAGACCGCTTGGAACCATATTGCCGCCACGTGGGACGGAACAGGAAATTTGCGTGTCTACATCGATGGAATCGCGCAGACGGACGTCACGAGCGGCTACGCAAGCGTCGCTATGTCCAACAACGCTCTACTTGGAGCGGATCGCCCTGGAAGCCGTTTTTGGGATGGCTGCCTGGACGATGGGGGGGTCTGGGATGAGGCGCTTTCTGCGCGGAAAATCGCAGCGATGCACGGGCTGGCAAAGTTCGTGGGGACGGAGCAGGACGCAGCAGTGATCGATAGTGTGGTGGGCTTCGTCACGCTGGGGCAGAGAACCACTACCGGTGGCGAAACGTGGGAATATGTGAACGGGCTCACCGGGGCTACCGGTGTCACCGGTGGGAGCATCGCGGGTGGGGACGCCTTCATTGTGCTCGATGCAAGTACAGGGCGGGGGATCGCGCAGATCAATGTGCCGTCTCCGCCGGAAGTAGTCAATGATGCTGCGACCGCGATCACCCCAAATAGTGCCCGACTTGGTGGCACGGTGACGTCGACCGGTGGCGAAAATCCCGAGGTCACACTCTATTACGGCACTACAGACGGCGGCACGAGCCCAGGAAGCTGGGAAAACTCCGTAAACCTAGGTGTGCAGACTGGCTCCTTTTCGAGCGAGGTCTTCGGCCTTGTAGAGGATACAGTCTACTTTCACACCGTTTCTGCCACCAATATGGAAGGCACAGCCTGGGCCTCGCCCTCGCTTAGCTTTACCGCCTCCGAATATTCCGAAATCTTTATCAATGAGTTCATGGCCTCGAATGGTGGGGGAACTCCCGTCCCCAATCAGGTGCCGGGATCAAGCGAGGACTGGATTGAAATCCTCAACGCAGGCACAGAATTTATCGACCTCGGAGGCTGGCACCTCACCGACGATTCCGATACCCTCGATAAGTGGACTTTCCCCGCAGGCACTACGGTTCCCCCCGGCGGCTTTTTGGTAGTTTTCGCCTCCGGCGATGACACACCAGATGCTAATGGAAACCTGCACACGAATTTCAAGCTCTCCGCCGGGGGCGAATATGTTGCCCTGGTGCGCCCCACGCTCACTGTCGCCAGTGAGTTTGGCCCGTCAGGTAGCAACTATCCTAAGCAAGAAAGCGACATCTCTTACGGCCTCCTCCCATCCACCCTCGAGTCCTTATACTTCCAGGTTCCGACGCCCGGTGCTGCGAATGATCCCGGCGGCGTATTGCTCGTGGCTGATACGAATTTCAGCCACAAACGCGGCTACTACACGTCCGCGATCAGCGTCGCCATTACGAGCGACACCTCTGACGCCTCCATCCGCTACACCACCGACGGCACCCTCCCAACTCTCTCGAATGGCAGCACCTATAGCAGCCCGATCACCATCTCTACCTCCACCGCTCTCCGCGCCCGCGCCTATAAAACCGGCCAGCAGGAGACAGACGTTGATACCCAGACCTACATCTTTCCCATAAATCTCGCTACACAGACAAAGCCTGCTGGCTACCCAAATTCGTGGACGAACAACGATTATGAGGTCGATCCCTCGGTATCTCAGTCCAGCACCTATTCCACGCGTTTCCAAGAAGGCCTCCGCTCCGTGCCCACTCTCGCACTCGTCGGAGATCCGGACGATTTCTTCGGCACCAATGGAATCTGGGCCAACACGAATGACCGCAACCTTCTCGCCGCCGTCTCTGCAGAATACTTCCAGCCCGACCCAACAACCGACGGAGTCAATGTGCTCAGCGGTTTCCAGATCGACTGCGCGGCCAAGCTCCAGGGAGGTGCCAGCCGCAACCCCGGTAGCGCCGTGAAGCACTCGATGAGCCTACGCTTCAAAGATGGCTTCGGACCGGGGAAGCTCAATTACCCCCTTTTCGACGACACAGAGGTGACCACCTTCGATAGCTTCCAGCTACGCGCAATGTACAACAATTCCTGGGTCCACAGCGACGCCGGCCAGCGAGCCCGCTCCACGATGATCCGCGACCAATGGGCGCGCGAATCGATGATCGATATGGGGAACCTAGATGGCGGCCACGGCCACTTCGCGCACGTCTACATCAACGGTCTCTATTGGGGGCTCTATAACCTCCACGAGCGTCTCGAAAACGACCACTACGCCGCCTACAATGGATACGACGACAGCGAGATCTTTGGCCGGAACCCGGGCTCGCCGACCTCCGAAGAGAGCGCCTCCTACAATCAGATGATCAACGTTGTCACCAGCAGCAGTAGCACCTGGTCCCAAATCGAAGCAGTGATCGACGTCGATAACTACATCGACTACGTCATCGTCGAGTATTTTGGGCGTAATGCCGACCTGAAAAATAACGGCAACTGGCGCTGCGCCGGTGGCGGTAGCGCCAACGCCCCGTGGCGTTTCTACTGCTGGGACACCGAGCGTATATTCGAAAGCCCATCCAATACCAATCCTCCTAGTAATAGCGGGCAGTTTGATGGAGCGCTCATCTTCGATGACCTGGAAACACACCGCGAATTCCGCGTGCGCTTTGCCGACCGAGCCTACAAGCACCTCTTCAATGGAGGCTCTCTTACAAACCTCGAAAACCGCGCCCGCTTCGAAAAATTCGCCCTCGAGATCGATACCGCGATCATCTGCGAGTCCGCCCGCTGGGGCGACGACCGCGGCACCACATACACCCGAGACAGCCACTGGATGCCTGCGGTTTACGGCACGCCGAACGGCCCCGGGACGAACCCCACAAATGGCGTTCTCGGCTCCTGGTTCCCCACCACCGGCACCAATCGCACCAGCCGTATCATCAACGATTGGGAATTCAGGACCTTTAGCGGCACATCCGATACCTATCTCGGCACCATCGATGCTCCACTTTATAGGGTAAACGGCGCTCTCCAGCACGGCGGAGAAATCCCCTCGGGCGGCACCCTTTCCGCCTCCACCAGCACTGGTACCGTCTACTACACTACCAATGGCACCGACCCACGCAGCGAAGGCGGTGGCCTCGCCCCCGGCGCCGTAGCCCTCTCCGGGAATATCAACCTCACTGCCAGCGGACTCGTCCGCGCCCGCGTCCGGGTCGGTGGCGGGGATTCCTGGTCACCTCTCACCGAAGCCACCTTCTACCTTGAGTCCCTAGCTGGTGCTGGCGACCTAGCCATCACTGAAATCAATTACAATCCTCACAAGCCCACCGTCCTTGAGCAGCAGCAGCCTGGAGGCCCGTTCACCCGCGATGACTTCGAATTCATCGAGGTGCAGAATCTCTCCGCCTCCTCCATCAATCTCGAAGGCATACGGTTTGATGATGGAGTCAATGCCACCGCCGGGATCTTCGCCCTCGCACCCGGAGCATACGCCGTCTTCGTCGCCAACACGGATGCCTTCGCCTCCCGCTACGGCGGGATTGCCATTGCGGGCACCTTCACCGGCCAACTCAGCGATAGCGGGGAAACTATCCGCCTCCGCTCCGCCTCCGATACCGTGCTCCAAAGTTTCGCCTACGGCGATTCAGGCCCCTGGCCCAGCCGGCCGGACGGCGACGGCTCCTCCCTTGAGCGCATCACCGCCACGAGCACCGCTGGCGACCCCGTTAATTGGCGTGCGAGTTCCGAATACAGCGGCAGCCCCGGTGCCGCCGGCCTAGGCCCAGATGGCCGCATCGTTATCAACGAGGTCTTGAGCCACACCGACCTCCCGCTCACCGACTCAATCGAACTCCACAACACCACCAATTCGGTCATCGATATTGAAAACTGGTATCTCAGCGACAGCAAATCGACCTACCGCAGCTACTGCGTTCCCACCACCACCGAAATCCCCGCTGGAGGCTATGTCACCTTCGCCGAATCAGATTTTAACACTGCCACCGCATCCGCAATCTCGAGTTACACCGGCAGCGCTGGCGCCGCTCCCACTACCGTCATCACTGCCGCACCTCACGGTTTATCCGATGGAGATACTATCACCATCTCCGGCTACGGCGGCTTCGGGGATTACAATGAGACCTTCGAGGTCATCATCACCACCGCTTCCCAATTCACTATCGACACCGCGTTCCTCGATTCCAATTCCACCGCTGGCACCTGGACGCGATACCGCCCCTTCGCCCTCAGCGGCTCCAATGGTGAAAAACTCACCCTCCTCGAAGCAAATTCCGGCGGCGAGCTCCTCCGCTTCGTCGACACCGTCGAATTCGCGGCAGCCTTCAATGGCGAAGCCCTCGGCCGCTGGCCAAACGGCGCGGGCTCCAGCACGCTTACACCGATGGCTGCCAGATCTCTCAACAGCGTAAACCCCGGCCCGCGCGTCGGTCCTGTCATCATCTCCGAGATCAACTTCGCTCCCCAGGCGGCTTCGGCCGACGAACTCGAATTCGTCGAACTCTGCAATACCGGAACCGCCACCGAAAACCTCGCAAACTGGCGCCTACGCGGCGGAGCCGACTTCAATTTTACCGGAGCCTACGAACTCGCCCCCCGCGGCCTGCTCGTGGTCGTCCCGTTCGATCCCGCGCTCGATTCCTCTGCCACCGCCAGCTTCCGCGCCTTCTACGGCATCAGCGCCGCGATCCCGCTGGCAGGACCTTTCACCGATGGCCCGCTCAATAATGATTCCGGCACCCTGCGCCTCCAGCGCCCCGACTCGCCCCCTGCGAGCGACCCCGACGATTTCCCCCAAGTCACCGAAGACAGTGTCACTTACTCCCAGGCTCTGCCATGGCCTCAAGACACCGTTGCCGGAGGGAATTCGCTCAACCGCGCCACCCCCGAGAGCTTCGGTAATTTCCCCACAAGCTGGTTTGGTGACGGCCCCACACCGGGCGGCAAGCTGCTTAACTATGCCTCCTGGGCACAGATTTTCAGCCCCGGCGATCCCACTGCAGATCCTGACGGCGACGGCATCGCAAACCTCATCGAATTCGCCTTTGGGCTAAACCCCACCCTGCCCGACGACACCGAAGGGATGCTTCCCATCCTCAGTAGCTCCGGCGGAGACTTCTCCTTCACCTTCCGGCAAAACACCCTACTCCGCGGCATCACATATCGCATCGAAACCTCGCCCGACCTCGAAATATGGACACCCCTCCCCAGCACAATCACTAGCACTGCCGACTTCGTAAACACCCGGACTGCCACGATTAGCTCTACGGACAATCGCCGCTTCATCCGTCTTGCGGTAACCGAGGAGTAACCACTAGGCGCCAATGAAGGCCGCGGGGCGGGCTCCCGAGATTATGAACACGATCAAGGGAGCCAGTTTACCGGTGATGAGTGGATATCCCCCCCTGGATGGACAATGTACTCATAGCGCACCTCTGGAGGAGCCTGAAATACGAAGACCTGCGGCAGTGGACTACCAAACGGGGCGGACGTGAAAGCAAGGATCGGAAAAACTGGACGCACTTCTACAACCGCCAGCGCAAGCACCAGGCGCTAGGCTACACGACACCTTGGAGCCACTACCGACCAGAGGTGGAGGAACCCAAATGGCAAAACTCTAACAAACAACGCCCCCCTAAGTTGAATGAAGCCTGGGCGGCCTAAAAAAGGCTTCACCCTCCCAGCCCCCCCGCCCCCCCTCAAAAAAGACCTGCCTCTGGCAGCTTCAATAAGATCGCTTCGCGACTGGCTCCGTTCCCGACCCCACTTCAAAAAATGATCATCCTAAGATCGGCAGATAAGTCATATCTCGATTGAATATAGAAAACTTCTGACCCCAGAAAAACGAAATGCTCGACGGAGAGGCCTTCCAGGAAACAGCATGGATTCACTGTAGGTAGGCTAGCGGATTAAACTGTCGATTTTGCTTGCTTCGAAGACGCAAAAAAACTCGGCCTAGATATTCCGCCAGGGAAAAGAGCCTGATCGATCCATGTAGCAACCTGATCAAGCTCAAGCCTTGCGACATCCTCCCGTTCGACTGCCGTCACAATGGGCACTTCTTCTTTCCCGTTTTTATCGAAAATAGGTGCCTCCTGCTCTTTATTTCCTCATCCGCCCCGGAGAGCGACGACGATTACAGCAGCGCATGCAGCCGTGAGAATTGTAATGCCAGCAATCCATACCGGGGTCGAAATCTGCTTTCCTGTGACTGAATTCATTCCCGATTTTCTCTCGGCGATTTCCTTCTGCTTTTGCAAGTAGACCTCAGTCGCCGAAAGGCTTGCGCGACCAGTCTCGGTGATCGCAGCCACTTGCTGAGTAGCAGGCTCCTCGGCGAGTGGCGGGGCTGCAGGTAGGCCGTGCTCTTGGGCGATAAGGCGAAGCTGCTGAAGGGCTTTTGCTGCTGTCTTCGGGCGATCTTCCGGATCACGGGCGATCATGGAGACCACCCAGTTGCACAAATCCTCGGGCACGTCAGGACGAAGTGTAGCAAGGTCTTTCGGCGTGTGATCGAGGTGCGCGTCCATCACAGCTGCGGTGGTTTCCCCATCGAATGCATACTCACTGGTGAGAGCGTAGAAGAAGACGCATCCTAGCTGATAAAGATCACAGCGAGCATCGAGCGGCTGACGCAGAAACTGCTCAGGTGCCATGAAATAGATTGATCCGAGAATCGAGCGCGATTGATCTACTGTCTGGAGCGCCGGAGTCGCACTGAATTTTGCCAGGCCGAAATCAAGGATCTTTACCTTCGATTCACCTCCGGTGACCTGAGTGACAAACAAGTTCGATGGCTTGAGGTCGCGGTGTAAAAGATTACGTGAATGAGCCACAGAAAGACCTTCAAGGCACTGTTCAGCAAGTTCGCTGAGGGTATCGACATGAAGTTGTGAGTTCTGCGCAAGCTCTTCTAGGGTCTCCCCCTCGAGAAGCTCCATGATGATGTAGAGACCGTCCTCGTCCTCGCCGTAGTCGTATACGGTGATGATATTCGGGTGCTGAAAAACTGAAAGGGCACGCGCTTCTTTGATGAGGTCGCTGCCAAGCTTCGCTTGATCTTCGGATTCATCAGGCGGGAGAAGTCGCTTCACCGCGACCATACGACCAAGACGCGTATCTTTCGCTTTATAAACCGCACCGACACCACCTGCGCCGATACGGCTAATGATTTCGTATCTATCTTGGAAGTCGTCGGCCACCGCTAAATAAAGGGAACTTAATCACTGCTAAGTGCAGTCAACTTCCATCTTTTCATTACTAATATTGATAATCATTACAAACCCAGAAACGGTGACCTACAGCGCACGCTCCCACATATCGCGAGCGAATTCACCCCGCTCACTACGGGAAGCCTCGCTCCCAGAAACGACTTTAATGGAAAATATGTCTCCAACAAAATCACTAAATATTTCGGGTGATGACAAACCATCTCTATGAGGTTGCCGGAAGCCTCCTATTCTAAGGATATTTCCGAAATGAATGGGCTCAACAAACTCTGCTTTCGAATCACTGAGCGCACGTCCAGCTTCATTCCAATTCGTGATACAAACGGATTTACGGTTTTTTGCAATACCAAGTTCGAACAAAACGGGACCAGACGCCTTGGTTGTAGAAACCTTAGGACTGTTAGTAAAAGTTCCGTTTACCTCAAAGGTGAATCCAACTTCAGAATCAGATATGTAGAGACTGTAAAGAGGAGCCGTTAAATCCTTCTTTTCCCAATTCAGAATCCCCATAAAATTCTCGGAACCCACTTTCGGCGAGGCCAATATGAAAAATGATACGGCTCCATCCTCACTTGCCATCTTGCTTAGTTCCGCGCCTTGATCGATTTCCCTATTACAATAGAGAACCTCTCGTCCAGAAAAGCGGACTGAGAAGCAGGACGGTTTTCCGAGTTGTAGAACCGCTTTGCTATAGACAGGCTGAAAGCCCCTCGCTTCGTGCTTATCATTGATGAAAAAACTTGCTCTGGACACTCCTCCGAAAGGAGATTGATCGCACCACGTTGCTATCCGATCTCCCAATTTCGCAAGATCATTGCCATCGCCGCCTGAGCTTACGATCACCTGCTTGGAAGCATCGAGATCCAGCTCTAGCATTGCCTTCGCCTCCAGATTCTCTATGGGCTCGAATGCTACAGGCTCTACTTCGTTGGCGATTTCCTCGAAAGATGACACCTCCTTCTCTTGCTCTTGCTCTTTTTCCTCCCCACCATTAAGGGCCGTAATAATCACTCCAGTGAATGCGGCGGCGAGCACAGCAATACCCAAGCCCCATACCGGGGTTGATATCTGTTTTTCGGTGACTGATTTAACTACCGATTTTTTCTCGGCGAGTTCTTTCTGCTTTTGCAGGTAGATTTCCGTAGCCGATAGGCTTGTCCTACCAGTCTCTGTGATCGCGGCCACTTGCTGAGTAGCCGGCTCTTCATCAAGCGGGGGAGATGCAGGAAGACCATGTTTTTGAGCGATCAGCCGAAGCTGCTGAAGGGCTTTTGCTGCTGTCTTCGGGCGATCTTCCGGATCACGGGCGATCATGGAGATTACCCAGTTGCACAAATCCTCGGGTACATCCGGGCGAAGTGCCGCAAGGTCTTTCGGCGTGTGATCGAGGTGTGCGTCCATCACCGCAGCGGTAGTTTCCCCATCAAAAGCGTACTCACTGGTGAGCGCGTAAAAGAATACGCAACCGAGCTGGTACAGGTCGCAGCGAGCATCGAGTGGCTGACGCAAAAACTGCTCGGGTGCCATGAAGTAGATTGATCCGAGGATCGAACGTGACTGATCGACGGTCTGGAGTGCTGGAGTCGCACTAAATTTGGCGAGACCAAAATCAAGTATTTTAACCTGGGCTTCACCACCTGTGACCTGAGTAACAAAGAGATTCGATGGCTTCAGATCTCGGTGCAACAGATTGCGGGAGTGCGCGACAGAAAGGCCTTCGAGGCATTGCTCGGCCAGTTCACTGAGAGTATCGACATGGAGTTGTGAGTTCTGCGCAAGCTCTTCTACCGTCTCGCCCTCAAGAAGCTCCATGATGATGTAGAGACCGTCCTCGTCCTCGCCGTAATCAAATACGGTGAGGATATTCGGATGCTGGAACGCGGAGAGCGCACGCGCCTCTTTGATTAGATCGCTGCCAAGCTTGGCTTGATCCTCAGATTCATCTGGCGGGAGAAGACGCTTCACCGCGACCATACGGCCAAGACGCGTGTCTTTCGCTTTGTAGACCGCACCGACACCACCTGCGCCAATGCGACCAATTATTTCGTATCTATCTTGAAAGTCTTCGGCCACGGTTAAATAAGGGGAGCTTGATTACCGATAATTATAATCAATTTTCACCTTTTGACTATCGAAATTTTATAATTTCCATACAAAAGCGCCTTTTTTAGGAGATCTTTTGTGCCCATCACCCTCGAGTGACCATTGCGTACGCAAGAATACTGACAAAAAATGCTAAGGTAAGCCCTATAACAAGAATCCAAATTCGTCCGGATCTTTGCTCCTCCATGACCGCGATTCTAGCCCGGAGGACACGCGGATTCACTGGAGGGGGGAGAATCGGGCGTTTTGCCCGCGAAGGCACGATAATACTGGGAGCTTTTTTAGCAGCTGTCGCTTTCGGCCGAGGACGGGCTGAGGGCGTTTCCGGGAGGAGCCCAGGGGCCGCCGCCGGGAGATGGCAATCGGCGGCAATCGTGCGGAGTTCGTGGAGGGCTTGGGCAACGCTTACCGGGCGATCCTTGGGCTTATAGGCCATGAGAGAAACGACCCAGGAAAGAATACGGCCAGGAACATCTGGCCTGAGTTCCGTGAGATCGCGTGGCGTATGGCCTAAATGAGCGTTAACGATTTCTTGAGTGCTCTCGCCATCGAAGGGGTATTTTCCGGTGAGGGCGAAAGCGAAGACGCAGCCCAATTGATAGAGGTCGCAGCGAGCGTCGAGCGGCTGCCGCATAAACTGCTCAGGAGCCATAAAATAGATCGATCCGAGCACGGAATTCGTCTGATCCACAGTCTGCATTTCAGGGACTGCACTGAACTTAGCGAGGCCGAAATCAAGAATCATCGCACGACGCTGTCCAACAGACGTGAATGTGACGAGAATATTCGAAGGCTTCAAATCTCGGTGGAGAAAATTACGCGCATGAGCCGCGACCATTCCCTCAAGCACCTGTTCAGCGATAGAAACGAAGAAAGTCGGTGAAATCAACTTGCGCCGAGCGAGCTGTTCCACAGTCTCTCCTTCGAGGAGCTGCATCACGATATAATATCCTTCGCCATCTTCACCAACGTCATAAATCGGGACGATGTGAGGATGCTGAAAAGAGGAAAGCGCGCGCGCCTCCTTGAGAAGATCGCTCCCTATAAGGTTCTTATCCTCAGAATCTTCCGATGGAAGAAGACGCTTAAAAGCGACCTGCCGATCGAGCTTAGTATCATGCGCTTCGTAGACGACGCCTGCCCCGCCAGCACCGATACGGTGCCCGATTTTATATCGTGTCTGAATTGGGGCAACCACAGGAAAAAAGACCGTCTCAGGCTTATTTTGAAAACATACAACTTATGGCAAGTTTTCTCAATGGGGAAATCCAGGAAATTCTGCTAATTATCGCTAAATGAGCAGCATACAGTCGCCATAACTGTAAAAACGGTAGCGTGCCTCGACCGCCTTTTCGTAAGCTTCCAGCACAAGCTCTCGACCAGCCATCGCGGAAACCAGCATCAACAACGTGGAACACGGAAGATGGAAATTCGTGAGGAGCGCCCCCGTTGCAAGGATGGGAGAACCTGGTGTGATAAATATATCCGTGCTTCCGCCACCAGGCATGATTGTGTGCTCAGGCTCAGGCGCACTCCGTGCGCAATGCTCAAGGACGCGGGCAACCGTGGTGCCGATCGCGATCGTGCGCGTCGCCCCAGCGATCGCCGCAGCCGTTCCCTCAGACACATGATAGTGCTCGGCATGCATCTTATGATCCGCTACGACCTCCGCCTTCACCGGACGAAAAGTGCCCACACCGACATGAAGCGTAAGAAATTCATGCCGAATTTTCGCCAGGACTTCAGGCGTAAAGTGAAGCCCCGCAGTAGGCGCCGCAATCGCCCCCGGCTCGCGAGCAAAGACGGTCTGGTAGCGCTCGTCATCCGCAGCATCAGGGTCACGCTCCATATAGTGGGGAAGAGCCAGCTGGCCGTGGATACCGTCATCAATCGGCGCATCCCAAGTAATGAGACGCTCACCATCGGAGCAAATCTCCGTGACAGTTCCCGTGATACCACCAATCACCACGCTCCGCCCAGGCTTCATCCGTTTCCCCGGGCGCACCATCGCCTTCCAATGCAAAGGATCGGCAGCCAGCGTGCGCACGATCTCCACTTTGCCATCATCAGAAAAAAAACGCGACCGCACCACTCGGGTATCATTCAACACACAGAGATCCCCCTCTTCGAGGAAACTGGGAAAATCCATAAATGCGTGATGACTAATCGTGCCAGCCTCGCGATCCACGACCATCATCCGGGATGATTCGCGCCGCTCAGGAGGGTGCGAAGCGATCAGTTCATCAGGAAGGTCGTAGTGAAAATCTTTAGTGAGCATCGGTAAGTCCGAGAGAATAAGCAGCATTCCTTACACGGCGCGCGTGAAAAAAGGTCGGAAAAAATCCGCGAATGCGCACGCGGGTGAGGCAGCCCCCCTTTCCATGGTATTCCGTGGCCGTAGTAATCTTGGAGATCATGAAATCGCTTTCTAGATCCGATATAGCATCATCACTCGCCCGGTATTTTTTTTCTAGGAGCCTGGCAATCAATGCTTCTCGCGCGATAGATTCTTCACTCCAGAATGCCAAGGATGAGCAGAAAATACGCGGCAGCGGAGGGACCCTAGGGAAGCTTGGAAATTCGATTCTCCCGTCGCTTGGTTCCCAATTCCTAGCAAGTTTAGACCACCGCGCCCACCCCCGCACCACCGGCTGTCCCAGAGCAAGCCAAAACACCAACCACCTCGAAGCCACAATCGCACCCCGCTCCGGGCACATTCCCAAAACGTCCCTCAGCAAATAACGCTCACGCGCATAGACAAACTGAAAGGGAGCCGCCCCAAATCTCCCGTGATAAATACGCCTTCCCGGCCTCGGCAATGCCGAAACAGGTTCATCAGAATACACAATCCCTCCCCACCGAGCGCCACCTCCACCAGGAGCAAACCTCCTTGGATGATCTCGATACAAAATCGCCTCCGCCCGTCCATAGCCCGCCTGCTGGCGGAAATATGCCCGCACCGAAGCCCTCCGGTGATGCCACACCATCGCCGCCGGCACATAGCGAATCTCACCTCCGCGCTCAAGCAGCCGCCAACAAAAATCCACATCATCCCCAGCCGCCATATACTGCTCGCGAAATCCCCCCACCGCCATAAGCGACGCCTTACGGACCGCCAGATTACACCCCGGAATGTGCTCCGCCCTGCGATCATCGAAGAGGACATGGCTCGGCGCACCAGGAGCCTTAGCCACCGCAGCCTCAATCTCATTCCTCGGCGCTGGCGGAATATTTGGACCACCAGCAGCCACCACATCAGGATCATCAAAAGCCGGAATCAGCCAGCGCAGCCACTCAGAATCAGCCACACAATCATCATCCGTATAAGCGATAATCTCCCCCTTAGATTCCCTCGCCCCGCGATTCCGCGCCGCACTCAGACCCGCCCCCTCCTGCTGCACCAGCCGCACAAGATGCCCCGCCTGCCGCGCAATCTCCGGCGTAGCATCCCTAGACCCATCATCCACCACAATCACCTCCAGCGGCGGCGGCACCAATTTCCCCAGTGAATCCAAGCACGCCTCAAGAGTCGCCTCCCCATTCCGCGTGCACACCACCACCGATACCGGCACCGGCCTCCTCCTAGCCGCCTTCCAGGCGAAACTCCCTCTCACCTTCTCGAACGCCTCCTTCCGCTCCCTCCCCTCCCCCACCAATCCGAATTTCCAACCATCCACATCCTCCCCTCCTCGAAACCACTCATCACAAAACGAAAAAATCACCGCCCCAGCCACACCTTCACCCTCACACTCCTCCAAAAACATCTCCAGCACCTCCCCCTTCGCCCCATCCACCCCGAATTCCGATACCACCAAAGGCCGATCCCCCGCCAATACCCCCAGCCTCGCAAGATAGCTCCGCAGCGCATCTCGCTCCTCAAGATACAAATTAAACGCCACAAAATCCGCATTCCTCGGATTGAGATACTCCGTACTCGGATAATTCGCATACGCCACCAGCGCACCCCCCGCCCTCTCCCGCACCACCGCCACCAACTTCTCCAGCGCAGCCTGCACCTTCCCCACCCCCAAAAAACGCGCAATATCCGGCGGCACCTCATTCCCCACAATCCACGCATCAATCGCCGGATGCACAAACACCTCCGCCCCACACGAAGCTAGCACTTCACCAAAATCCCCATAAGGCGGCAAAAACGCCAGATGCGACCCCCAAGCAAGCCCCACAAAAACCCCCAAACCCCTCTCCTCACACAAATCCAAAAATTCCACCGAAGGCACCTCATACACCCGCACCGTATTCGCCCCCAGCTCCGCAATCAGATCCAGATCCCGCTCCCAAGTCGAATGCTTCGGACGCCCACCCCGCCCACC
>CALAIY010000100.1 GCA_937922595.1 uncultured Verrucomicrobiales bacterium
CGCATCAAACCTGGCTTCGGCCGCGAACCACGGATATTCCGAATGGTGAAAGGCTTCCCCGTCACCATCGAAAGGGAGAGGGCAGTGCGTAGCACTTGCCCTCCGCCTCGGTTTCCATCGATCTCAATCATCGGCTTTGGAGGCGTCTTTAATTACAAACTTCGCTTTCAATCCCGCCACCGTATGCGCAAGGCCGGCGGTTTCCACCGAGCGGAGGACTTCGCCGAAATCTTTGTAGGCATCAGGAGCTTCGTCGCGGGGGTAGGTGCGGCAGTTGCTGAGCACCCCGGCCTCATCGAGACCGGTGTCCACTTCCTTCTGATCGAGACGACGGAAGGCTTCTTTGCGCCCCATGCAGCGACCGGCTCCATGATTCACGGAGTAGGCGCTCTTTTCGGCTCCAGGGAGCGCAGCCATCACCACCGAACCATCGCGGGGGTTTCCCGGAAGGAGGATCGGATGACCAGTCTCTGAAAACGGCGTGTCCTTAAGAGCGTGGTGCCCTCCGGGAAACGCACGGGTGGCTCCCTTGCGGTGCACCCACTGCAATTTGTTATCGAGCACCTCTTCACGAGCAATGTTGTGGCTGATGAAATACACGAGCTTCCCTTTCGTCCCAGGGAGGATTTCTTGGAAGGCTTCGAGCACGAGCGCATTGATCAGGAGGTGATTCACCGTCGCGAAATTCGCGCCAATGGACATATCTTGGATATACGCCGTCGCCTCGGGAGTTCCGAGCGGCGCGTAGCACAATTGCTTATCGCCAGCAGGGTAGGGGGTTCCCCATTTTTCGAACTTCGCTTGGAGGTCGCGAAATTGCCCGGAAGCAAGATCGTGCCCGAGCCCACGCGACCCGCAGTGCGAGAGAAATGCGGCGTTTCCATCCACAAGCCCGAAGACATCCGCCGCAGCTTTCGCCTCTGGCGTATCTTTTATAGATACAGCTTCGCATTCCCCGAAGTGGTTTCCCCCTCCGTAGGATCCAAACTGCTCCATCTTACGATCGAAATATTTCAAACGGCCTGCGGCAAACAGCGTCTCGAGCCGAGCATCAAGATCTCCCGGCTCGCCGTGCGTACTATCTTCGCAACGCTCCGCCCATTCAGGAGGAATCCCCATGGATTCACAAACGGCAGCAGAAGCACCTTCAATCACAGCACGACGCCCATCTTCCAAAGACACCTGACGCGCCTTTTTCACCGAGCGCTGACCTTTCCCCGCACCCGTAGGAGTACGCTCGCAGATCGCATTGATAAGTGCCCGAGCAGTGCGCTTATCATCCACCGCTTCCGCAGGGAGGTCGAGCTGGAGAAGGCTCATCGAGCATTTAATATCCACGCCCACAGGACCAGGATAGATATGAGTAGGCGAAGCCATCACACACCCCACGGGTGCACCGTATCCCGCGTGGGCATCAGGATTGAGTACAACCTGGGAAACGCCTGGAGCCGAACGCGAGTTCAGCGCCTGTTCGATACACATCGCATCGAATCCATTACGGATGGCTTCGGTGCCGATCACAGTGATTGGTTTCCCTTTGGAATCGCGTGAGGGGAGGAAGCCCGTGGCCTCAGAGGTAGCGTGAATTTGAGACATGATATTATATTTGGGAAAGAGACGCGGCGACAAGGTGGGGCATGATATATTTCCATTGCTCTATCCTGGCTGAGCTACTGGAAGTAGTTACTTCCAGGCAGGATTTGAACCTGCGACCTATGGGGTAAGATGTAATCATGCGGGCATTCGCCGCGATAGTTTTTGTAAGTAAGTGAGAAAGAATCGGGTGGCGACAAGTATTGGTGAAACGTCCTGCTCTACCGCTGAGCTACTGGCCGGTAAGGTCGGCCAGGTGGGATTCGAACCCACGACCTGGTCATTAGATTGATGTAGTTTCACGGGCATTCGCCGCCCGAAAGTGTTTTGGGAAAGTGTGCGAGACGACAAGATTTTGGTGAATACGTTTCGGCTCTACCAGCTGAGCTACCGAGAGACCTCGCGGTCTCCGGGTGGGGTTCGAACCCACGACAAGATGTAGTTTCACCCGCATTCGTCTCACGGATTGTTTAGTGAAGATTTCCTGGTTCACGAACCCACCGCCGTGGCGGCAAGGATTGGTGAGACGTCTCCCGTTTCCGGGGCCGGGATCGAACCGACTTTTTTACCAATGTAGTCTCGACCAGCATCCGCCTTCGGGATTTGGCGGGCTCGTGAATGGATTAGGAAGCTATCTTCATTTCTGTTTCGTTGATAATGGTGTTTCTCTTGATCTCACGAACCCAGAAATCTGGGTCGGGAGATTGTTTGGCGAAGGCGGCGATCACGTCGAAGACGCGGTCGGAGAAGCCTCCGATGTTTAGGATGTCGGGCCGGGAAGACGGAACCTGGGAGGTCTCGTTTGGCGTGATGTCGATGCAGACGAGTTTCGCTTGCGGGTTGCGACGTTTGATTTCTGTCCAGGCCTCCAACGTGGCCGTCCGAGAACCACCTCCCCAGCGACCGTGCGTCGGGGAGTCGATCCAGGATTCGTTGTCGGAAACCATGATGACGAGATCTAACTTAGTACGATCTGCGGCTAACTTCTTGAGGGGTGCGCTGCAGTTCGTTCCACCAGCGGGAAGCGACGCGAGCCGTTTGGCATTCGTCATGATGCTATCACGTTGGTTGAGACGAACGTTGATTACACTTTCAGTGAAAGGAAGCACGATCGTATCGCGGTTTCTCCGGAGGAGAGTGGCCGCAACCAATGCTGCTGCATCCACGCACCGCACCTTCGAACTCGCTCCAGAACGGTATCCAGTGACAGGACTGTGCATCGAGCCAGAGGCATCTACACAGACCGCTACCTTACTACGGAACGAGGGCACGTTCGACGTCGCGATTTCCATCGCATCCTGCAGCGCGTCGCGCACCCTGGCCGGGACTGCGTCGCCGACGTTTTGGAACGCAGCGAGCAATTGGTAGGGAAACGCACGAGCGTGGGAAACGAGAGTTTCGTCGGCAAGCCGGCGAGCAATTAGATCGGGCAAACCATTAACTTCGAACACGCCGTGGCGCGCAAAGGTATTTAGGTTCATCCGAGTCATTTGCCACGGCGCGTTCCTCGCGATCTCCGTCCAGGCTTCCGTATCGAGATCGAGTGCGGTAAGCATTTGGAAGGGGACGTTGGGGACAGCACCATTGCGGTCTCTCTTGTATCTTTCGAAATCGAGCACGAGCGCAGGAAGTTTTTCCACATCGTAGGGACGACCGATAAGATATCCGTAGAGCGCCTCGCGCCGGGCAGAGCCAGGCCGAGGGTGCACCATTTTGATCACGTCTGCGAGCGAAGGGCTATTGCCCACCGAGGCGCGGAAAAGCTGATCATCGGATGCCCGCTCAAGCCAGCGACGCACGAGGCGCTTCGGCGCAGAGCCGAGGGACTTACGTCCTACGACTCCGGAGCGGAGAATCTGCACGAACGTCCGCAGCATCTTGCCGTTATCAATCACGTCCGGGAAAACCGCCTCAAGGAGTGCGGTATCCCGTGCCGCGAGCACGGCGCAGAGCAATGCGGGCATGTCTTTCATGAATCCCTCGCGCCGGGCGTAAACCGCCGTCTGAGCCACGAAGCGCACATCCACTTTCATTGCGAGTGCGAGCACCGAATCGAGCTGATCAGCCGCCGAGGCGTAGAACGTGCCGTTCAAGCAACCCGTCGATGCGAGTTGGGCGAGAGCGTGCTCGTCGCTGAACCGATAAGCGGTTCCGCCAGCGAGGTTCGTCGAATCCGCAGGAGGGACGAATGCGCCCCGGATCGTTTGGAAGAGTGTTTGGTTAGCCATGATGTTTCTTGGTTCGTTTGGGAATGCCACTCTTATCGCAGACCTGATGCCAATCTTAAAAAAGAACACCTCTAACATCTCACAACTCACTAATAATGAATGAAATAAAAACACTCTATTTCTTTTCCATAAATTTAAGGCGGTGATAAAAACACCAAGCTTCTATCTAAAAGCATAAGATGTGATAAAAATGGATCAATGAAACGAACCGTCATCTTTGGATTCCTCGGGATCAACCTCGACGCAGGTTACGGCGAGGGGCGCTGGGAGCGATGGCGCCCCACCGTGGCGCTGTTTCAGCAAGAAGACGTCATCTACGACCGCCTGGAGCTCTTCCACGAAGCCGGAGAACACGAGGAACTTGCCGAACGCATCCTCGCCGACGTCCGACAGATCTCACCCGAGACGGAAACGCGTGGCCACATCCTCGGCATCACAGAGCCCTGGGATCTCGAGGACGTCTACGAGCGGATGTTTGCCTTCCTCGAGAGCTACCCCTTCGACCCCGATGAGGAAGAGTATTTCGTCCACCTCACCACAGGCACCCACGTCTGCCAGATCTGCAGCTACCTCCTGGTAGAGACCCGACACCTTCCAGGAAAACTCCTCCAGACGTCCCCGATCAGAGGCCGCCCGGGCCGCTCCTCACGTCCCGAAGGACGCGTGCAAGAAATCGATCTCGACCTCTCAAAATACGATCGCATCGCCACCCGCTTCGCCAACGAGCAAGCCGACGCCACCGATTTCCTCAAAAGCGGGATCGCCACACGCAACGCCGCCTTCAATAAGATGATCGATCGCATCGAACAGGTCGCCGTCCGCTCGAGCGAACCCGTCCTCCTCAGCGGCCCCACCGGTGCCGGCAAATCTCACCTCGCACGCAAAGTCTACGAGCTACGCAAAAACCGCACTGGGCTCAAAGGCAGTTTTGTAGAAGTAAACTGCGCCACCCTCCGCGGAGACACCGCCGCCTCCGCACTCTTCGGCCACGTTCGAGGCTCCTTCACCGGTGCCCAACGTGACCGCACCGGCCTCCTCCGCGAAGCTGATGGCGGCCTCCTCTTCCTCGACGAAATCGGCGAACTCGGAGCCGACGAACAAGCCATGCTCCTCCGCGCCCTCGAAGATAAGACCTTCCTCCCCGTAGGAAGCGACCGCCCGGTAACAAGTAACTTCCAACTGATCGCCGGAACTAATAGAGACCTCCGCGCCGACGTCGTATCCGGCCGCTTCCGCGAAGACCTCCTCGCCCGCATCGACCTATGGTCTTTCAAGCTCCCATCTCTCGCAGAACGCCGCGAAGATATCGCACCCAACTTAGATTACGAAATCCGAAGTTACTCAGCAAAGCACGGCCGCGCCATCAGCTTCAACAAAGAAGCCCGAGCCGCCTTCCTCACCTTCGCCGAAAACCCCACCAGCACCTGGCGGGGAAACTTCCGCGATCTCAACGCCGCCATCATCCGCATGGCCACCCTCGCCCCCCGCGGAAGAGTGCGCGCCGAAGAAGTAGAAGAAGAAACCCAGCGCCTCTCCAAAAGCTGGCACCGCCCAGACGAAAACAACATCGACCTCCCCGAGCTAGATACAGAAATCGATCCCTTCGACCGCCCCCAGCTCGCCTACGTCATCAAAGTCTGCCAAGAATCCAAAACCCTCTCCGAGGCCGGAAGAAAGCTCTATTCGGAAAGCCGCAAAAAGAAGGCGAACCCAAACGACGCAGATCGGGTGCGGAAGTATCTCACAAAGTTTGGGCTGAGTTTTGATACGATAAACCAATAGCAGCACCAAAAATCCTAATCTGTGTCCATCTGTAGTTCAAAATCCCCGAAGCCTTCAACTAAACAACATTCTTTCTGTAAAAGCGGATATTCTTCAGGATGTTTTTGGTTTCGTGCTTCATCGTGATGCCCACTTGCTTTGTCCAGTCCACGAATGGCCGTTGAAAGGATCAGAACAGCACTGTTTTGTATAGACGGTCTCGTACCTGTACCTCAGTATGAATGATGATCAGAAAAATTTTACTTACACTATTTTTGTTCTCCTACGCGTGCGTTTCCGCGAGCACTATTGAGGTAGAAAAAGGAAAGACCACGAAGTATGTGCCCAAAAATCTTGGGAGGGCACTCGAAATTATTGGGACGAAAATCGAGGAAGAGATGATCCCAATCGAAATATTTCGAGACGGGAAGCTCCGGGTACGAATCGAAAAAATTAAGCAAAGACTTACTCCGAAAGGTAAAAAAACTGTCATTTCAAACATCCAGCTAATCTATCTTTACGCGAATGGAAGAGAGGTGATGAGGATCGATAACACCGATTTTCGACCTTCCAGTTTATCTTCGCCCTGGCCGATCTGGATCGAGCACAGGGGTGGTGGCTCCCAAAACAAGAAGATGATATATTATAATCTGGTGATTCCGGAGATTGGGTTTTATGAATACCTGGAGTTCCGGGATGGTGAGTTAAAGCCACTTCTTGAGGGCGAAGAATATTCAGGAATGAAAGATGCGCACTGGGATCTCGCTGTAGAAATTTTAAGCGATGATCCTCCGAAACGAAGTCGCTGAACCCGCAATCTCCGAACGAGGGCTCAGCGTTCCCCGAATGTGCGGAAACTCACACCGCGAGATCGAGAGGAAGATCGCTGATATCTTTGAGGCGGTTTCCTTCGACCATCATTGCGAGCATGTCTTCGGCATCTCCGAAGCCTAGATCGGAAATGGCAGCTTGGAGTTCGGGAAGGGCAAAGTGGTAGACGCAATCGATATCGCCTGTCCCCAATGCAATTGACGCAATACGAGAGGGGGTCGGTTCTCCCAAGATTACGACGATATGAGGTGCTCGACCCTTACGATTTCGAAGAAGGTTGAGGGCTTCCGCTCTTGAATTCTGGGCGCGATCACTACGAACCGTCCACTTACAAGAGATACTGGCGTGAAGGATTGGCTTTTCTTGGAAACGCTTGCGCAACGAAGAACGCGTGGCGACTTGATCGCTGAGAATTGAAGCGCTGGGATCAAGCATCGAATCGTCCTCTGGGTACCGAAGGATAACGACGTCGGGGGCAATTAGATAATCGTTGCCCAATGCGGCGGCGAGTTCTGGCTTCTCTCTGGCGATAGCTGCCAGATCTCCTAGATGGGAAAATTGTTCGAAGCCGTGAAGGTGAGTTGAAGAGGCCGAGAGTTGAGAGATTGCCCAAGCTCCTGGGCGAATGTTTGAAAAGAGGGCGAATGCTTGGTCGAGAAATTCCGCTGAGTGGCGCTCGAATTGCTGGCCAAGCGTTTGGCCTTTGAGCTTTTCTTCGTATTCTTTTGCACCGAGCGCTTCTGCGATACTAAGGGCGATTACTTTGCTCCGTCGATTGCTTGAGTCGGCGTTGCTGGCGACGTTTTTTGAGAGTGATAGAACCCGCTCAGATATCAAATTCGCATGAAATTTTTTGCGAAGAGCAACGAGGGCAGGGATCGATGTTTTCACGCGGGAATTTCGGTAAGGAATGACGCTGGGAAAAGATCATGGCCTTCATCGTTTTCTAGTGGCTCCTGACGTAAAGCGCGGGCGATGGCGCTGGCTACTGCGGCGGCGACAAGTGGTGGAAAAGCGTTTCCGACTTGGCGGTAAGCAGCTGTTTTTTTTCCGGAAAACTCCCAGGAATCCGGGAAGCTTTGAATGCGCGCGACCATTCGTGTGGTGAGTCGAGGAAGCTCGTCTTTAGGGAATTCTTGATCGGGAGGATCTTCAGCGATGCTTTTTCCACTTACACCGAGTTCCGCCCACCGTGCTTTTGCTCTTGAGGGACCGAGGTCGGGACCCCCGTGTTTCTTAGATCCACCGACAATGGTGGGGGCAATGGAGGCAGCTTGCTTGCGCCAATTTTTGATACCAGGCCATTTATTAGAGGCCATGAGATCTCCGATGGATTCCGCGACCGTGGGTGCGGGAGCCGCCAAAGGCTTGGGCCAGGCAAAACCACCAGCTAGCGGCTCTTTGATCGCTACGAGGATAAACCGTGGACGGAGCTGAGGCACGCCATAATCAGATGCATGTAGGACGCGCCAGCCACCCAAGTAACCCATCTCGTGAAGTTGGCGAAACAGCTCACTACGATAAGAGGTAAATTTAGCTGATGCGAAACCACGGACGTTTTCGAGCATCACAGCAGACGGACTACATTCCCGAACGAGGCGGAGCGCTTCTGGGAAGAGATCGCGCTCGTCATCTTTCCCAAGCTGTTTTCCTGCTATCGAAAATGGGGGGCAGGGAACACCTCCAGCAAGAAGATCGACGCCTTCATAAGGCTTTGCCGAAAACTCTCGAAGATCCCCTTCGACAACTTTAAGCGCAGGGCGATTAAGCCTCAGAGTATTGCATGCATCGTGATCGATTTCTACGGCAGCAAGACTTTCGAAACCCGCCTTTTCAAGGCCAAGAAGCTGGCCTCCGCCTCCCGCGCAAAGTTCGATGGCGGTGAGAGGGGAAGGATTCATTGAAACAAAGGCAGGAGCTGTCCGAATTGTAGGCAATTTGCTACCGGATGCGAGATAGAAGTGCCAAACCGCGAGAATTTGCTAGAACAAAAACGGGCTTGGGGGGCGCTTTGACGTAGGGCTGTTCTGGCGTGATGGCTTATGGCGTTATGAAGCTGCTCTCATTTTTTGCGTTTTTATTCGCCCTTTCGTTGCAACTTTCAGGGGGCGCGGAGAAACCGAATATCATTTTCATCCTTTGTGATGATCTTGGCTACGGAGATCTTGGGGTGCTGTTTCAAAATGAGCGGAAGGCGGAGAAGAAACACGTGACGCCGAATTTGGATCGGTTTGCGGCTGAGGGGGTGCAG
>CALAIY010000101.1 GCA_937922595.1 uncultured Verrucomicrobiales bacterium
GGCGTCCACCTACTCCCCGAGCACCTCCGCCTCCTAGATAGCATCGGCAAACAACCCACCCGCCACCGCCACGACCTAGTAACCCAAATCCTCCTCCAAACCCTAGGCACCCCAAAAACCCAAGCCGAATACCAAGCAGCCACCCAGCGCGACATCTTCCACCAAGCCGAACGCACCTGCCACCACCTCACCCAACTCCTAGAAGCCGCCCAACGAACCATCCGCCTCCTAGACCAAAACAAAGCCGACCCCACCTCCCGATCCGACGCCCGCTGGCACCTAGACTGGCTCCTAATGCCAGCCTGGCTCCTAGACCCAGACCTAGCCCAACGCGCCAAAGACCACCAAGGCCTCCACCACCGCCTCACCACCCTAGCCGCAGCCCCCGCCCAAAAAGACCTAGATAAAATCACCCGCTACCGCCAAAAATCCCAAGAAATCTGGTCTCCCCCCACCACCTGCCCCTGCAACACCTGCCCCCTCCCAGCCCCCCTCCAAGTCGCAAGAAACGCAGACTTCAAACTCCGCCTCCACACTTTCGCTCAAACCCTCAAATAGAATCCTATCATGCCCACCAAAAAGAACCCCGTCCCCTCCATCACCGAAAAAACCGCCCCTCCCATGGCACGTTTTTTCAAAGTCGACCCCGGAAAAGGGCACAAGCGCGACCTCGCCCCACCAGAGGAGGCATCCCACTACCACATAATCAGCCGCACCTACAACGACGCCAATCTCTTCACCGACGAAGACAAAGACGCCTTCCACGCCCTCATCCGACAGCTGAGCCGATTCCTTGGTGTCGAGCCCCTCACCTCTACCATCCTCGACAACCGCTTCGAAATCCTCCTCCGCATCCCCCCGCGCGCAAAATTCTGCAAAAAATTCGAAGGCTCCAAAGGCGAAGAAAACCTCATCGCCCACCTCCACCACCTCTACTCCGACGCCTATCGCGAAAAACTCATCCGAGACATAAAAGACCACCGCACCGCAGGACTTGAAGAAAATGAAGCCGAAATTCAGAAGCTCCTCAACAGCTACCGCAAACGTTTCTGCAACCTCACCCCCTTCGTCCAAGAAGTAAAAAACCGCTACTCCCGCTGGCACAATAAAAAGAACAATCGCCGCGGCACCCTCTGGGCCGAAAGATTCGAAAGCACCCTCCTAGAAACCCCCAAAGCCATCCGCGACACCGCCATCCAGATCGAACTCGCCGCCATCACCGAAGGCCTCGCCTCCCACCCCAAAGACTACCCATGGTGCGGCTACGCCCAGGCATTAGGAGGCAGCAAACGAGCCCGCCGCGGCCTCTGCCGCATCACCGGCCACCCCATCGACAACTGGAAAATCAAAGGCACCCAAAAAAACACCGGAGCCACCGCCTACCGCAAACTCATCGAATCCGCCCTCTAGAACGAGCCAATGGAGGGAGGTGCTCCGTCGCCTCCACGCCACCCGTGAGCCATTCGAACTCTCTTTAACCCCGGCTTCGCCCCTGACGGAGCGAACCTTCGTTTCGCAGCTTTATGTAAAAGTGCCGTTAAGAAAAGTTCAGCGCCTTGCGAAGATCATCGTGCTCGAAGGCGCTAGCCATCCGGTCAATCTCTCGGGAGCCGGCACCGACCCCTCTCGCAACGGCACGCCAAGTTGAAGTCGCGACCGCCACTTCCTTGAGAATCGAGCGAGCATCTGAAACGGAAAGCGCGAAATACCCCGCTGACGCTTCAAGAAGATCCACCGAGCACGTCCCTTCGTCGAGATCGATATTCGTCGTCAGCACCCGCGCCTTAAGATCCACCGGCACCGGGTTAAGATCATAGGCAGGCGAGAGCACCCAACCAGCCTTCCCCGTCCAGAGAAAGCCATGGTTGCGTAGGTGGTCGTCCACGTTGGAAATGAGAACATTGAATGCCACCCGCCGGAATAGCTCATGGGCATCCTGTTTTGCCTGTGCCCCCTGGCTGGACAGAACATCCACTATTTCCGGATAGCTGCCTCCCTCGCCGTCGCGAGCGCCAAGCATGGCCATAGCGGACAAAAAAGGAATGCGGCGTCCCGCCTCGCGGTCGAAACGCCGTGATAGAAGCACCGCTTTGCCCGCTACCTGAAGCAACTCGTGACCCGCTGTCGTGATTCCCGCCCGCTCTGCCAAGCGCAGCGCAATCTCCTCCCAGGTACCAATACTGTAATCGTCATCCTCTTTCGGAAACTTAGCGATGGACAGGTGACCGTGCTGGTCGATCACCGACGCCTTGGGACGCGCCCCGCCGAGCGAAGAACCGGGGGCGAAAATCAGTTGGAGATCCGCGTCCGTCTCCTCGTTACGCAGGATGCGCTCCGTGCTTTGCAGCAAGCTCCCCAACGCCACCAGAGCGGGCACGCCCGAACCTGGCTGAGCCAGAAACTCCTCCTCGCCCACCCGGCGGAAACGCAGGGCACCAAGGCGAGTCTCGTCTGCCACCCCAAGCAGATAATCGCTCTCCATCAGTGTTCGAACCGCGCGGCCCTCCCGTTGCGCCTGCCGCCGCTCGGCCCGCTGCATGAGCCGCCGCCCCCATGTGTCGGGCGCGGAATCCCCCAACGAGCCATGGATCGCTTGCCCCGCAGGGGGGTGAAATCCGCCCAATGTCAGTGGCATACTCGAATCGAGCGCGAAACGATCCGCATCGCCCAGCCACTCGTCCGCATACTCAAAGCTCACCGTCTCCTTTCCCCGGACGCGATTGCTCCGCGCCCGCCCGATCCGCTGCGGTCGATCGCCAAGCGAAAGATATACTTCGAAATCCGCCATAGTCGCTTCGTTAAGTCTTCGTGGATTTCATCCGCACCCGCTGCGGCAGCGATTCGTTAGCAAGCGCCTGCCCCACCTGGTCCACCGAAGGATCGGCCAGCTCGCCGAGGCCAACCAACAATCCAAGAGCCTGCAAGACGGCAGCATAAATTCCGATACTCACAGCCGGATCTCCGGCCTCGACCCGTTGCAAAGTTGAACGGGAGGTAAACGCCCGTTCAGCCACCACGGCCATCGTCAAACGGCGGCGGCGGCGAGCGTCGCGGATGTCGCCACCGAGCTTGGCCAAAGCCTTGCGCACAGCTGCGGAGGGATAATGAGGTGTTGGCATAATTATGTCGCGTTCGTTATTCTTAAACCCTTATTAAAGTCTCACCAAGACAACAAAATGCAAAATGTTTCGGGATACGGAACACCATCGCCCAACCGATGGCTCCAGTTTATACGATCAAAGCCAAGCCCACCCCCGCCCAAAACAACAAGACAAAATAACCCGCCCCCATCTGGAGGGAGATGCTCCGTCGCCTCTGCGCCACCGTAGAACCGTCCAATTTACAATAAAAACCCAGCTCCCGCACAAAACACCCCCCTATTTTCTGCAAAACCCTTCAAGGAGGGTTGCGCTTGCCGCAACCGCACGACACCAAAACCAATCCCCCAAAACAAAGCCGACCCCGCTGGCTCCTAGACTGGCTCCTAATGCCAGCCTGACTCCTAGACCCAGACCTCCAGCAGCGAGCCAAAGACCACCAAGGCCTCCACCACCGCCTCACCACCCTAGCCGCAGCCCCCGCCCAAAAAGA